>CAYSPN010000242.1:0-5106 GCA_964432895.1 uncultured Candidatus Kuenenia sp. | reverse complement strand
AAGTTCGGGCTCGATCTCACGCGCGATCGGATTCCGGTGCGGCCTGGTGCCCATTACATGATCGGGGGCGTGACCGTCGATGCTCACGGTCGCACCACCATTCCGGGTTTGTTCGCGGCCGGCGAGGTGACCTCGAGCGGCCTGCACGGCGCCAATCGGCTCGCCAGCAACAGCCTGCTCGAAGGGCTCGTCTACGGCGCCCGCGCGGGCGAGGCAGCCAGCGCCGAGATCCTGGGGACGGCCGGTGGCACGGCTGGAGACGGACATGAGTTCCGCGTGCCTGCCCTGGCCAATCCGCGGGCGGTCGATGGGCACGGGCAGGCCGCCGAGACCAACGGGGCACTCGACCTCGCCGACATCCGCAACTCGCTGCGGGCGCTGATGTGGCGGCATGTCGGGGTGGAACGTACGGGAGACTCCCTCGCCGAGGCGCTCGAGACGGTCGAGGGCTGGTGCCGTTACGTGCTGCCCCGTCAGTTTGCCGAGCCGCAGGGCTGGCAGCTGCAGAACATGCTCGAGGTGGCGAGGCTGATGATCCGCGGTGCGATCGAGCGGCGCGAGACCCGCGGCGTGCACTTTCGCAATGATTTTCCCGAGACGAGTGCGGATTGGCGGGCGCACATCGGCTGGCAGCGTGGCCGGTCGCAGCCGCTGGTTGATGCCCTCCAGGCCGTGGCTTCAGTGGCTGAGCAGGGCTGAGAAGAAACATGTGGCCTGACGCATCGTCGGGCCGCGCCGGATGTGCCGCTTTCGCGACATCCCGGTCTCACTTCCCAACGGGCTGGCCGGCCAGTCGTCGGGTGACCGCCTCGTGGAAAAACCCTGCCGCATTGGCCGCCTGCCAGAGCAGGATGGCGGAGGCGATCTGCGTCTGTCGTCCGAGCCCGCGATGCCGCCGCAGATGCCGCGGCAGTTGCCGCATCAGGTTGCTGTGGAAGCTCATGTCGTCCTGCATGGTGCCTGACCCCCGCAGCCGCCGCTTGGCCTGATAAACATAGGCACCGCGGCCGTAGCGGTAGTGGAGTCCGAGAAACCGCCTCAGATTCTGGGCGTGGCGATGTTCGATCGTGGCTGCTGGCACCAGCCGCAGCGGCCGACCACTGGCCCGCCAGCGATCACAGAAGTCACGATCCTCGGCGCCTGCACGCGGAAACGAGGTGTCGAACCCGCCGAGTGCGGAGTAGGCACTACGGCTGCAGAGCATGTTGTTGCTCGTCAGGAAGTAGGCGGCTTCATGATCACGATTGAAGTGCTCGTAGACGAGGTCGATGATCATCTGGCTGGTCGTTGCAAAGACGTCGTCCGCAAGTCCATTGACGGTGATGCCGCCCACGAGTGCGCTGGGGCACTGCCGGTGGGCGACGACGAGCGATTCCAGCCAGGTGGGCGAGGGCAGGCAGTCGTCGTCGGTCAGGGCGATGAGTTCCCCACGGGACTCCTGCACGCCGCGGTTGCGGGCGGCTGCCGGACCGGCATTCTGCTGGCGGATGACGCAGACGGCGGGGCCGTTCAGTGCGGTGTCTGCGGGCGGCACGACCAGTTGAGGGCTGCCGTCATCGACCACGACCACCTCGAACGTGTCTGCAGCCATCGTCTGCCGGGCAAGCGCAGCCAAGCAATCACGCAGCCGCTCGGGGCGGGCGTAGGTGGGAATGACGATGCTGACGAGAGGGGCGTTCATCCTGGTAACGAGCCTCGCTATCATACATCGTCGCTGGTGGTCGATCGCGTCGCCGGCAATCGGCTGTCTGCACCTCGCCGGTCATCCAAGCCCCATGCGAGGGATCAGCACAGATGCCACGCTGCCCGTGGGTGGCCATGTCGAAGCAGAGAAAGCACTTCGGCGGCGATGGTTGCGAGGTCACGGCCAGCGACCGCGTAGGAAGTCGAGCGATTTTCTCGCCAGCCTCATACAGCGGTTCACGCTCCAGGGGTCCTCGAGCAGGGCTTTCCTCGCCACGTCGCGGGCATTCCGGTGGCTCGCTGCCATGTCGCCACCGGATCGCACGTAGGTCTCATAATCGAGGAACAGGTCGCTCCGGCTCGCATCCTTCAGGCAGCGGTGGTGATTGAACGACGTGGCGTGCTTCCACCTGCCCAGCGGGAACGTCAGATCACCAGACCCATCCTCGATGAGATCGTTTCGGATGAACACGGCGTCGAAGGGCCGCACGACCCAGAGGAGCGAATAGCCACCCTCGGCAGCGACCATCTGCAGGGCCTTCAGCGAAGCTCCATAGCCTCGGTCACCCGGCCAGATCTTCGAGGCGTCGTTGGGGAAGGTGATCGCCCGTTCCAGCGGAAAACAACTGTTGTACTCGACGGAGTAGACCATCGCCTTATAGCGGCAGAGCAGCGCGCGGAACAACCAGAGATCGGTGGAGTCGACGTCGATCGAGATGTATTCCGGCTCGGTGGGCACGCCATGCTCGGCGAACACGTCGCAGATGTTCTCGGCAGTGAGAAAGTGCCGGTGCAGATTGATCGACGGGTTGGCGTGGCTGCCGTCGAGCAGCAGGCAGCGCCAGCCATGATGCAGGACGAAATTCGCGACGTTGGAGCCGCTGCCTCCCGTGAGCGATGCGTCGTTGAACCCAAACTCGACGCAGAATGGCGGGGTGTTGCGAACGCCGATCGTGCTGAAAATCCGCTCGAGGAGCATGTCCTGATACGACTGCGAGTAGTTCCCCCGTCTCCATTTCACGGAGGCAAGATCGCGGATCCACGGTTTCATGCAACGGTCCTGCGTTTCGGCGTTCCCATGAGCCGGCGGCGAACGCCCCACCGCGCAAACGAATAGGTGTTCCAGGCGGCCTCGCGCAGCCATGGCGGCAGTTGATGCCCAATTCGCACATCGATGACGGTCTGTGGGGGAGTGTCGCCGACGACCTGTGCGAAATAGCCGAGCGAAGAACTGCTGTTGATGACCAAGTGTTCGCATCCGGCCAGGAGATAGAGGTCGATCAGTGCCTCGGTGAGGTTCTCCGACCTGTCGGGGCATGCTTCGCGACCGTGTAGTGTGCCGGATGTCGGGTACCACTTCGGCGCCGCCAGCAGGCCGGGATGGTCGTGGCGAAATTCCTGCTCAACCGTGGCGTTGTCGGTTGCCATGAAGATGCGGGCCTCGGGAAACCGTGCGCGGCAGGCAGCCACGCAGGCCTTCATCTCCCGCAGATTGGTACGTTTGTCCGTGTGCCTCGCATGGACACCGATGAGCGGCCCGTCGCCAAAGTCACGGCGGACGCTGGCGATCCGGCCCGCGATCGAGGGGTGCAGTTCCAGTGTGTCGTGCATCAGCCTCCGGAGAATCGCCGTTTCGTCGAGGCGTCGCCAGTCTGCGAGCGAGCCGCGGAAATGGCGACGCATCTGCTTGATCAGGGGGTTGTAGCTCCACATGACGAGCACCTGCTCGTCGTGGTCGAGCTGCGACGGGTCGAAGGAGACGATGGCCCCGGCGAGCGGGTCATGGCGGGCCGCGGGCGCATGCGCCATCAGCATCTTGTGGGCTGGCGTCCGCAGATGACCCCGCCACATCCAGGGGTTCACTGACTCGGTGTCAGGGATTTCGTCGTCGTCATAGACACCCTCGTCCGCGGAACGAGCCACAAAGAATTGCTGAAATACATTGGAACCGTCGTTCGAATACATCCAGTCGGTCCAGTCGACCAGAAGCCGTCGGCCGCTCAGGCGCGCGTAGAGCGCGCCGCTCAGCACGGAGGAGAGGCGGTTGCCAAGGCCCGCGTTCCCCTTCACGAGCACGTACTTCGGGGCTGCCACGGTTGCGTTCGTTTTCCTGTCCTGGCGGGTGGCGGCTCGGGCCGCAGGCGGTGCACGACTGCACCGAGTATAGTCCGAGCATGTACCCGCCACTCATTTCCGCATTCGTCCACATCATGGGCCTGCTGCGGGCCTTTCCCACGCGTCAGACCAGATGTGACGCGATCGAGGCATTGCTGACGAAGCTCCGCCCGCTGACCAGCGGCCACACACTGATCCGGCTCGGCCCGGCGGGAGATGGCGGCTACGTGCTCCCGGATGACCTCGCCGGCATCGAGGCCTGCTTCTCACCCGGTGTCAGTGGCATCTCGGGATTCGAGATGGATTGTGCCGAGCGTGGCATGAAGGTGTTTCTGGCGGACAAATCGGTGGCCGGTCCGGCGTGCCAACACGAGCTATTCACCTTCACGAAGAAATTCGTCGGGGCGACGGCGGACGACGACTTCATGACGTTGGATGATTGGGTGACGGCATCTCTGCCGGAATGCAACTCCGACCTGCTCCTGCAGATCGATGTCGAGGGATGCGAGTACGAGGTGTTTCTCTCGGCGTCGGATGCCCTGCTGCGACGATTCAGGATCATCGTCGTCGAATTCCACCACCTTGATCATCTCTGGAGCGAGCCCTTTTTTTGGATCGCGAGCCGGGCGTTTGACAAACTCTTGCAGACGCACGCATGCGTCCACATCCATCCCAACAATGGAGGTGGCGTGCTCCGGATGCGTGGGCTGGAAATTCCTCCGGTCATGGAGTTTACATTTCTCCGCCGCGATCGCCTGGTGAACCCGGTGCCTAGGAGCGACTTTCCATGTCCGCTGGATCGCGACAACACGCGGCACGCCACCGTCCCGCTGCCCGCATGCTGGTACCGCGGAGGCTGACCGCATGCGTCGGCCACGGCGACGCATGGTGATCCAGTCGCAAAGCCGTATGCTGATGCTTCCAATTGTGCGGCGACGGCGTCGCCGGCCGCATTCCACACGACGGAAGGCTTTCGCATGAAGATCACGAAGCTCACGACTTACATCGTTCCGCCCCGCTGGTGCTTCCTGAAGATCGAGACCGACGAAGGCATCGTCGGCTGGGGTGAGCCCGTGCTCGAAGGCCGCGCCCATACCGTGGCGGCGGCGGTCGAGGAACTCGCCGACTATCTCGTCGGCAAAGACCCGCGGAACATCGAGGACCACTGGACGGTGCTCTACCGCGGCGGGTTCTACCGTGGCGGCGGGATCCACATGAGCGCGCTGGCCGGCATCGACCAGGCCCTCTGGGACATCAAGGGCAAGTCGCTCGGCGTGCCGGTGCATGCCCTGCTTGGCGGGCAGGTTC
>CAYSPN010000241.1:0-5250 GCA_964432895.1 uncultured Candidatus Kuenenia sp. | reverse complement strand
CTGCCGCCGCGGATCGCGCCGACGCAGGTGATGCTTCTGCCCATCCACCGCACCGACGAGGAGCGGGCCGCAGTGCTCGCCTGTTGCAAGCAATTGGAGGCGGACCTGGCCAACGCGAGGTTCGGCGACGAGCCCATCCGCGTCCGGATCGACGCCCGCGACATGCGGGGCGGCGACAAGGTCTGGCAGCACGTGAAGCAGGGCGTGCCGCTCCGCGTCGAGATCGGCCCCCGCGACCTGGCTGCTGGTGCCGTGAGCGTGTCGCGGCGTGACCGCGGCCCCCGTGAGCGGGCCGCCATGCCACTTGCGCAGTTCGTGGCGGAGGCAGCGGGCCTGCTCGACGACATCCAACGTGGCATGTTCGAACGGGCGAAGGCTTTTCGCGAGCAGCATTCAGTGCGGCTGGGCAGCACGGCCGAGGTGGTCGAATTTTTCGAGCGGCCGGCGGAGAAGGGGAGCCCGGTGCAGGGCGGCTTTGCCCACGTGCACGTGGCCGACGACCCGGCTGTGACGGCGATGTTCGACCCGCTGAAGGTGACGGTGCGGTGCATACCGCTCGAGGGCAACGACGACCCCGGCACCTGCATCGTGACGGGCCGGCCTGTCGCCGGGCGAAGCGTGCTGGCGCGGTCTTACTGAATACACGAAAAACACGACATCCTGTCGTTTTTTCTTGGCAAACGCAGTTTGCTGGTGCTGCGCTTCGCATCCATGCGAAGCAGTCATAAGGCAGCGCATGCTCATCCTGTCGCCCCGACAGGCGGATGCCTGTCCTCAGTCAGTCGCTTGGCGGGCCTCCGCCCGCTGGCGTTGAGGCCGCCATCCAGGCGGCCAGCGCATGGGAAACATCGACCATCCTGTCGAATCCGGTCACGGGAGGGGTTGCCCACGACCCCGAGAGCCGGCGTATGACGACAAGCGCAGCCAGGATGGCGGAGCGCCGTCGGCATCCGAGTGAGCGACGGACAGGATGTCCGGAGCGAACGTCCGGCGATGGGGTCTGGGCGACCCCGACCCAGGCAAGACGGGCAACTTCCGTTGGTTTTTGGCTACAATCAACGACACGAACGTTCGGTTCCGAAATCTTTGGGAGTCTCGGCGATGCGCTTGCCAAGTGCGTGGGTGATAGCGGGGGTTGCAGCCTGCCTGGGGGCTGCGGTCGGTGGCGGGATCGCGACGCTCGAGGCCGCCACGCGGCCCTGGCGGGCGGGTGACTTCTCGATCGAATCGCGTGGCCCCAGGGGCCCCGCACCGACGGTCGATGTGCCCGAGACGCAGTTCGCCTTCGGCACCGTCGGTGTCGGTGCCAAGGGCTCCCATGAATTTATCATCCGCAACACCGGCGATGCGCCGCTGGAACTCACGAAAGGCGCCACCAGTTGCACCTGCACGGTCAGCGATTTCGAGGAGAAGGAAGGAGGCTCGACCGGCGCGAAGGTCGTGCAACCGGGCGGGAGCACGAAGCTGAACGTGCAGTGGCGGGGCAAGGGAGACGGCGGACCGTTCCGGCAGCAGGCGAGCGTTCTCACCAACGACCCGTCGCGGCCACAGATCGCGTTCGTCGTCGAGGGAACGGTGGTGCCCACCTACAAAGCCGTTCCCACGTCCATCACGCTGCCCAAGCTAGCCACGGGTTCGAGCGAACAGGCCACCGTCACGATCTTCACCTTCGGCAAGGCACAGCCCACGATCGACGCGCTCTCGCTTACCGACGAGAAGACAGCCCAGTTTTACTCTCTTGCCTCGGCAACCCTCGAGCCGGCAGAACTCGCCGCCGAGGCGGGGGCGACCGGCGGATTCCGCATCACAGCCGATATCCGCCCGGGACTGCCGATTGGCCCGCTACGGCAGACGATCAAGGCCGTGTTTCGGATGCCGGAGGAGGTGACGGCGGAGATTCCGCTGGAAGGATCGGTCTCGGGTGATCTTGCACTGGCCGGCAAGGCGTGGGATTCCTCCCGTGAAGCGCTGCTGCTGGGAACGGTTTCCAGTCGTACCGGCGCTGAGTCGAGCCTCTTTCTGACCGTCAAGGGACCTCATCGAGCGGACGTCAGGCCGGTGGTTCGGGAGATTGTCCCGGATGCGTTGAAGGTCGTTGTCGGAGAAGGCAAGCCGGTGGGAAGCGGAAACGTGATTCGCATCCCGTTCACGATCACCATTCCTCCGGGCAGCACGCCGGCCAACCACATCTGCTCGGAACAGGCCCCCGCTGGAAAGATCGTGCTCGACACCGGCCATCCGGAATCTCCCACGCTCACTATTCCCGTCTGCATTGCCATCGTCCCATAGCGAGTGATTTGTTCATGAAGTGCGCGGGTCTCGTCCATCACGTCGTCGCAGCCTGTGCCCTGCTCCTTTTCGGCGCGGCGACGCGCGGCGCCGCTGCGGATGTCCCGACCCGCGGAGAGGGCGTCGGCGACGACGTCGTCCAGACGTTTCGCGACCGAAACGGCAGCCTCTTCGAGGGCTGGGCCAAGCCGCAGGCCGTCGTGATCGTGACGGGCGAACTCGACGGCTACATCGAGCCGTGCGGCTGCACGGGCAAGGAAAATCAGAAGGGTGGCCTGAGCCGCCGCCGCAACCTGCTGCGGGCCGTCGACGCCGCTGGATGGCCATTGGTCACGGTCGATCTGGGCGGGCAGGTCAAGCGATTCGGACGTCAATCCGAGATCAAGTTCCAGTCGATCGCGGACGGACTCCGGACGATGGGCTACACGGCCGTTGGCTTTGGACCGGGCGACCTGCGGCTGCCGGCGGAGGAACTGGTGGCCGCGGTGGCTCCGGTCGGCGATAGCCCCACGCCGTTCGTGAGCAGCAATGTCGGCCTGCTCGGCCTCGACGCCAACATCACGCCGCGGTTTCGGATCGTCGAGGCCGGCGGACTACGGTTTGGCATCGTCTCGGTGCTGGGCGACGCGGAGGCGAAACAGGTCCGCAATGATGCCATCGAGATCCTGCCTGCCGCGGAGGGAGTGACGGCCGCGGCGGCCGAACTCAAAAAGGCGAATTGCACGCACCAGATCCTGCTGTCGTGGGCCTCGCCCGAGGAGACGAAGAGCCTCGCTGCTCGCTTCCCCCAGTTCGACATCGTCGTCACCGCGGGCGGCGCCGATGAGCCTCCTGCGGAACTCCCCACGCTGCCGGGCGGCGGCCGCCTCATCGAACTGGGCCATAAGGGCATGTTCGCGGTGGCCGTGGGATTCTTCGACGATCCCGGGAAGCCGATGCGTTCGCAGCGGGTGCCCCTGGACGCCCGTTGGGGCGAGGCAGAGGACATGATCAAACTGCTGGCGACCTACCAGAGCCAACTCGAATCACTGGGTCTCAGCGGGCTGGGACTCGCCGCGGTACGTCATCCCTCCGGTCGGAGGTTCGCCGGGAGCGCGGCGTGCGCCGACTGCCATAAGCATGCCTACGATGTTTGGAAGGACACGGCCCACGCCACCGCACTCGCCACGCTGGAAGAACAGAAGCCTCGTCGCGATGGCGATCCCGAATGCCTCTCCTGCCATGTCGTCGGCTGGGCACCCCAGCGGTACGAACCCTTCGAGGGTGGGTTTGCCGGCATGAAGGTCACGCCTCATTTGGCCCATCAGGGCTGCGAAAACTGCCACGGCCCAGCAGCCGCGCATGCGGCCGTCGAGCGCGGTGACGTGCGGGCCAGTGTCACGGAGCGAGACCGCCTCCGAGACGAAGTGACGCTGTCGATCAAGACTCCCGAAGGCAAACAGAAGGCCGTCAACAATTGCCTGGAGTGCCACGACCTCGACAACAGCCCGCAGTTCGACTTCGACACCTACTGGCCGCAGGTGGAGCATCCGACTCCGGCAACGGAGGCCGACAAGGCGAACTGAGGCACACGGAGTCCCGCTGGCGAGAGGTGCGCTCCATCCAAGCGGCTCGGTGGCGTTGCCGCCTTTCGCTTTGGGTGCTCGGCACGGTCTCCTTCACGCTCGCCAACGTATGCCTGGCAGGACAACCCGGACTGTAATCTCTACAATGGCACCAGACTGCCCGCCTCGCCCTTCCAGGCCGACGACTGGCCGGTTGCCACTGTTGGCGGGCCGTCTCGACCAGCGCAACGAGGCCGACGTGCACGACATCGTCGCCGACATGCTCTCCCACGGAAACATGAAAGATGCCCGGTCCCGGAAGCACTCACTCGCAAGACGGTAGCCGGAATCGGCGCACGCTCGAGAAGCATTTGGACCGAGTCTTCGCGATCCACCACGTCGAGACCTGTACCGCGCCGGCGGCGGCCTCCTGCTGGCGTCTTTGCCTCGTTATGCTTGCGTTCGGCATGACGGCATCGGCGCACGCCGTTGACTTCTCCCATGATGTCGTGCCCATCCTGCGGGTGCACTGCGGCCAGTGCCACACGGGCGATGCCCGGCAGGGGGGCTTTTCGATGAACACCCGCGAGTCCACGCTCGCCGGGGGCGACTCGGGCACGCCCGGCTTCGTCGAAGGCCATGCTGACTCGAGCGAGATCATCGCCCGCGTCACGAGCACCGACCCCGACTATCGGATGCCGAGCGAGGGCGACCCACTGCCGGCCGAAGCCATCGCCGTGCTGAAACAGTGGATCGACACGAAAGCGGCCTGGGAGGCGGGCTTCGCCTTCAAGGGCACGGGCTGGGAGCCGCCGCTCGCTCTGCGGAAGATCGAACTGCCGCCGCCACAGGATGGCCGCGAGAATCCCGTCGACCGGATCATCGACGCTTTGTGGCGGGAGCGGGGCATCGCGCGTCCGCCGCGGGCCGACGATCGCACGTTCATCCGCCGCGCGAGCCTCGACCTCGTCGGCCTCCTGCCGACCGCCGACCGCGTCGAGGCGTTCGTCGCCGACCAGGATCCTGCCAAGCGGGGCCGACTCGTCCGCGAACTGCTCGACGACCGCATCGCCTACGCCGAACACTGGATGACGTTTTGGAACGACCTCCTGCGAAACGACTACACCGGCACGGGCTTCATCACCGGCGGCCGCAAGCAGATCACCGGCTGGCTCCACCGTTCACTCGTGGAAAACAAGCCTTATGATCGATTCGTCCGCGAACTCATCGCACCCTCCGACGAATCGCGGGGGTTCATCGACGGGATCGTGTGGCGTGGGACGGTCAACTCCAGCCAGACGGTGCCGATTCAGTTTGCGCAGAACATCGGACAGACGTTCCTGGGCATCAACCTCAAGTGCGCGAGCTGCCACGACAGCTTCGTCGATCGCTGGACGTTGAAGCAGACCTACGACCT
>CAYSPN010000240.1:0-1642 GCA_964432895.1 uncultured Candidatus Kuenenia sp. | reverse complement strand
CTCAACAAGGCACCCGATCAGAAGGTGATCACGGTCGACAAGTACTGCTGGAACCCCTGGGGCATCAGCAGCGAGGCGCACCAGGCGCTCGCCGCCCAAGTGCTCCGCTACCTCGTGGAAACCGGCCATGTCGAGCAGGTGGTGATGTGCAAGAACGAGTTCTTCGAGACCTACTCGGGGCCGGCGCCAGCGCTCGTGTTTCTCGATGCGATCCATGACTATGAGGAGACCAAGAAGGACATCGAGTGGGCATCCCGGGTCGGTGCCGCGATCATCAGCGGCCATGATTACTGCGCGGATTTTCCCGGCGTGATCGAAGTCGTGGACGAGTTCGGCGGACCGCGAGAATTGCTCGGCACGGTCTGGGCACTCTGACGGCGATCAGCACCCCCCACCCCCGCTAAGAAGGCCTCTTCACCCCATGAAGAACCCGCTGCTCGGCGACTCCAGCCTTCCCCGCATCGACTTCGCCCACGAGGTCGTGCCGGGTCTCGTATCCGTCGTGATCCCGGCCTGGAAGGCAGGGACCCATATCGGCGCGACGCTCCGGACCCTGGGCAAACAGTCGTACATCGATTGGGAACTGGTCGTCGTGGAGGATGGCTCGGCCGATGCCACCCGGCAGATCGTGGCCAGATTCGCCGCCGAGTTCCCGCGGCACCGGGTGGTTTATCTGCGGCACGACCGGAGCCTTGGCCCGTCGGCGGCCCGCAACACGGGGTCTGCGGAGGCCCGCGGCCAGTTCATCGCCCTGCTCGATGCCGACGACCTCTGGCTCCCGGACCACCTCGCGGAGTCCATCGGCTGTCTGGAGCAGGAACGGACGGACATCGCCTACTCGACGGTCATCATGTCCGATTACGCCAGCGGCATGCCGTTCGGCGTCTGGGGCCCGACAACCCGAGAGCTGGCCAACTTTCCCGGCAACCTGCTGAACCACAACTCCGTCGTGCCCTCGGCGACCGTGCTCCGCCGGCACGTTCTCGAGGACGTCGGCGGCTGGCATCTGGGGCTGCGGTACGCGGAGGACGTCTTCTACTGGCTCTCCTGCGCCCGGGCCGGCAAGACCTTCAGCTACCTGCCCGGCGTCCGTTGCATCTACACGAAGAACCGCAGCGGCGCGGCCACCCAGCGGGTCGCGCAGACCATAACGTCGTTCGCCTGGGTCGTGGAGTCCTTCCTGCTCGATGCCGCCGACCGACCAGTGCCGATGAGCGACCGTGCGGCGGCCCGCCGCATCGCCGACGCGTATCACACCGCCGCCCTCATCCATCTGCGGGGGAGCCGGCATCGCGACCCGTCGGCCGACCCGAGGCTGGCGTATGCCTGCTCCCTCAAGGCCTGGCGGGCCAAGCCACTGCGGTTCCGCTACCCGTTGCTGATGCTCTGGGCGGTGGCGCGGGCGGCGTTGACCGGGCGGGGCGGCCAGCCGCAATCGCAGCCGGAGGCCGTGCCTGTCCTGACTCCCGAAAGGAAACGTGTGGCGGCATGAACGAGTTCTCTCCAGACCGGAATCTGGTGGTCGTTTCGGCTTCCGACGACGGCTACGCGATGCAACTGGGCGTTGCCATGCGGTCGGTGATCGACGCCCTGGCGCCAGAGGCGAGGTGCCGGCTGTTCATCCTTGACGCCGGCCTTTCCG
>CAYSPN010000239.1:0-1876 GCA_964432895.1 uncultured Candidatus Kuenenia sp. | reverse complement strand
GGGAGAGATTGGTGCCGCCGCCGCTTCCACGATTCCGATCCTGGAGCTCGTTTCGGAGGAAGATCCGTCGAAGGCGGTGCGGGCCGCCGCTGCCGCAGCCCTCGCGAAGATCAAGGGCGGGTGAGGCGTGCGGGGAGGCTGGCCTTCCCGCGACCACCCCGAGTCGGCAAGGTATGACGGCGGCTCTGCCCCGGCCTTCAGCCGCGTGCCACGACTGGCCGACCCTATGTGGTTGAAGCCCCATGCTTTGATGCGAGGGGTTTTAGGAAGAGGGACTTGGGGCATCCAGGGCGAGTCGCGGGGGGGTAGCAATGCCGCACTACGGACTGTTTCGCAGACTTTGGCTGACTCGGTTGTCGCAGCCGGCCCGGGAGCGTCCTCTCTACCGACACGTCCTCCGCACGCCTCCCAGGCGGATCATCGAACTGGGGGTTGGCATGCTGGGGCGGACGGAGCGAATGCTCGGGCTCCTGCGGTCTGTCCATCCCGGGATCGATCTGCACTACGTGGGTCTCGACCGGTTCGAAGGACGGCTCCCCGAGGATCCGCCGGGCGTGACGCTGAAGCAGGCGCACCAGCGGCTGCACGGCCTGGCTCGCGTCCAGCTCGTACCAGGCAATGTCGATACCTCCCTGTCGAGGCTCTGCAATCATCTCGGGGCCTTCGACCTGGTACTCATTTCCGCCGACAACGACCCTCGGTATCTCGATCGCTGCTGGTTCTTCATCCAGCGGATCGTCACGGGACAGACGGCCATCTTCGCGGAGTCGGGTGTGGGCAGCAGAGGTGGGTGGTCTCCTGTCCTCAAGGCCCGAGTCGACGAACTTGCCTCGAAGACGGTTCTGAGACGCGCCGCGTAGCAGGCGGTGGCGGGGCTGGTGGTCGGGGGCTACATTAAAGGGCGGCCTCGTCACACCATCCCAGCCCCCACCTTCTCCCCCGATGTCCTCCACGCCCCGTACGCTGCTCGACAAGATCTGGGACGCCCACGTCGTCTGCACCCCCACCGGCGAACTGCCGCTGCTCTACATCGACCGCCACCTCGTGCACGAGGTGACCAGTCCGCAGGCTTTCGAGGGGCTGCGGCTCGCAGGCCGTCGCGTGCGTCGGCCGGATGCTACCTTCGCCACGCCTGATCACAACATTCCCACTACCGATCGGCGTCTTCCGATCGCCGACCCGATCTCGAAGCAGCAGATCGACACGCTCCGCAACAACTGCCGCGAGTTCGGCGTGCGGCTCTTCGATCTGGGCGATGCCGATCAGGGCATCGTGCACGTGATCGGTCCTGAACTGGGAATCACGCAGCCCGGCATGACGATCGTCTGCGGTGATAGCCACACCGCCACGCACGGGGCGCTGGGGGCGCTCGCCTTCGGCATCGGCACGAGCGAGGTGGAGCACGTGCTCGCCACGCAGACATTGCGGCAGGCCAAGCCGAAGTCGCTTGAACTGCGGGTCGAGGGATCCCTGCATCCGGGCGTCACCGCGAAGGATCTCGTGCTCTACTTGATCGGCAAACTCTCCACCGAGGGCGGCACGGGCCACGTGATCGAATACACCGGCCCCTGCATCCGTCGCCTCGGCATGGAAGAGCGGATGACGGTCTGCAACATGTCGATCGAGGCTGGCGCGCGGGCCGGCATGATCGCCCCCGACCAGGTCACCTTCGACTACCTGCGAGGTCGGGACTACGCGCCGCGGAACTTCGACCGGGCCGTGGCTGAGTGGGAACGCTTCCCCGGCGATCCCGGCGCGGTATTCGACCGCGTCGAGGTCTTCCAGGGGGGCGATGTCGTGCCCCAGGTCACCTGGGGCACCAATCCGGCCCAGGTGGTGGGCATTGATGCCACTGTCCCCGATCCCACAGCCTTCG
>CAYSPN010000238.1:0-4789 GCA_964432895.1 uncultured Candidatus Kuenenia sp. | reverse complement strand
ACCGCGGCTGCCTGATCGACTTCGGCAGCGAGTGCCGCATAATCAGCGGCACCGTGCGAGTCGGGTGCGTAGTCGAAGATCGACTGCCCAAAGCTCGGCGCTTCGGCCAGCCGGATGTTGCGGCGGACTCGCGTCTCAAAGACTTGGGCAGTCCCCCACGCTGGATGCCTCTTCTCGGAGGAAGCAAAGAACGACTGCACGTCACGGCCGACTTCCGAGGCCAGACGCGTGCCCGCCTCATACATGCAGAGCACCACTCCGAGCAGCCGTAGCCGCGGATTGACGTGCTCCGACACCAGTTCAATCGTCTCCAAGAGTTTGCTGAGACCGTGCAAGGCGAGGAAATGCGGCTGCAGCGGCAGCAGCACCTCATCCACCGCGGCCATGGCGTTGAGCGACAACAGCCCCAGCGACGGAGGGCAGTCGATCACCATGTAGTCGAATGGTTCGGCGTTGCCCGCTTCGGCATTGCACCTGGCGTCGGCCTCGATCCGCTGCCGCAGGATCAATTCCCGGCCGCTGCGGCCCGCCAGCGCCATCTCCACCGCGGAGAGATCGATGTGGGAGGGCACGACGCAGAGATTCTCGCTGGCGGTGACCGTTGCCGCCTCGAGCGGATGGCCACCGACGAGCACGTCATACGCCGAGAGCGGATGCGACCCGGGCATCACGCCGGCATGCAGCGTGGCATGCGCCTGCGGATCGAGATCGACGAGGCAGACCCGCCGGCCCGAACGGGCCAGCGCCACAGCGAGGTTGACCGACGTGGTCGTCTTGCCAACGCCACCCTTTTGATTGGCCACGGCGATGGATCGCATGAGAAACCTCGGTGCCTGGATGCCCGACGACATGTTCGCCGGCAGGCGGGGAGCATAGGCGTCGCCCCCACCCCAAAAAAGCCCGGTTTTTCACGAAAAATCTCCCGTGGCGGCACGTTTTTAACTTGCCGGGAGCCGGTGCTGACGGGCCGCATTGGTTCGCCGGCGGTGCGTCACCAACAGGGCCGCTAGGGGGACGCGGCCAGCGTCGACCGGATCCACTTTTCGAGGCCGGGCCCGATCCGCCCCAACCCAATTCGCCCAGGCTGCCCGACCACCGTGAGGGCCCCACCCGACGGGTCGAAGTCGATGACGAGCGTCGTGCTGCCGAGGGGTTCGCTCAATACAAGCGCGACATCCCATGATTCGAGAGGCAGTCGCTCCGGCACCACCCCGTCGCTGGCCCGCCAGTTGAAGTTTGCATCTTCCACGAGCCCACGTCGGAGGTGGACGAGCCCAGGGGCTTTCGAGACATCGATCCTCGTGTGGGCCGCCAGCCTGCCTGGCCCCGTTCCGGGCTGCACGAGCAGCAGTTCGACCGTGGGGGCCGCCGCGATCCGTCGTGCTTCCGCCGGGCCGTAGAACTCGAGGCAGCGGCGGGTCTGATGCCGCTGAAACCAGACCCCGGTGACGGCCGCCGCCACTCCCAGCAGCAGCAATCCCGCCACGAGCCAGGTGCCACGCGGGGTGCCGACGCCTCCTGCGGAAGCGGTCTGCGAGGGGGTTGTAGGCGACATCACACACGATCCTTGCGACGAACGGCGGGGCTGGCCGCACCCGCCGCTGCTGCACTGTATACTCGGGCTCTCAGCGAGACGATACAGCGGGACAAGAAGGCTTCCCGCACTGCCTTGTCATTCGGAGCCGCCACGCATGCCCAACGCGTTTGATCCCTATCGCGATGCCCTCGTTGTCGAGCACCACACCGTTTGGCCCGACGACTACGAAGACTGGTCGGAAGCCGACAAGGCCCGCGTCGAGGCGCTGCTGCACGCGGCCCCACAGGACGCCGCGGAACTCGATTACCACCGTCAGCACACCGGGTTTGCCCGCGTGATCACCGTCACTCCCGCCGACCTCGACCGCGTGAGCGTGGCCTGAGCGAACTGCCCGTGTTGTCCGACACCGCCACCATTCGCCTTCATCTTCCGGCAGACGCCGGTCAGGCCGATCGCTCCTACGACATCGTCGTGGGCAGCGGCGTGATCGGTTCGATCGGCCCCGCGGTCGCGGCCACCGGTTCGAAACGGGCGATCGTGATCACGGACGCCGCCGTGGCCGGCACCCACGCCGCCACCACGGCCGCCTCTCTGAAGTCTTCCAGCCTGGATGTCGCCACGCTCACTGTTCCCTCCGGCGAGGCCTCCAAGTCGGTCGCCGCGCTCGAACGGCTCTGGAATGAGATGGCGAGGCTGGCCGTCGATCGCCGCACGCATGTGGTCGGCGTCGGCGGCGGTGTGGTGGGCGATCTGGCGGGATTCGCGGCCGCGACGTTCGGCCGCGGCCTGCCCGTCTGGCACGTGCCGACCACCGTCGTGGCCCAGGTCGATAGCGCGATCGGCGGCAAGACTGGGATCAATCTTGCGGCCGGAAAAAACCTGGTCGGCAGCTTCTGGCAGCCCCGTGGCGTGATCGCCGACGTCGACACGCTCGCCACGCTGCCCGACCGCGAATTCAAGAGCGGCCTGGCCGAGGTGGTGAAATACGGCATGATCCTCGATCCCGAGTTCTTCGATTGGCTTGTGGCGAACACCGCGGCGATCCTGAGCAGGAATGCCGCTGCGCTTGCGCATGTGGTTGGCCGGTCGGCGGCACTCAAGGCCGACGTCGTGGAACGCGATGAGCGCGAGATCACCGGCCTGCGGGCGATCCTCAACTACGGCCATACGTTTGCCCATGCCTACGAGACCGCCGCCGGCTACGGCACGCTGCTGCATGGCGAGGCGGTCGCCATCGGCATGGTGTCGGCCGCCGCGCTCGCACAGTCGCTCGGACGGATCGGGCCCGACGTCGTCGCCCGACAAGAGCAGCTCCTTCGGGCCTTCGACCTGCCGGTGACCGTGCCGACCGGTGCCGGCTTCACCGCCGACGCCTTGCTTGCCACGATGGCCCGCGACAAAAAGACCGTCGGCGGCCGGCTCCGGTTCGTCCTCCCCACGCGGATCGGCCACGTAGAACTCGTCGACGGGATCGACCCCGCGGCGGTGCGGGCGATCGTGCATTCGTGACTCGCAGCCTCTGATATCCGTCACCCCCATTTTGGCAGGAACAGTGCCATGCGACGACCGCCTGTGTTGTGCATTGCGTTTGGAGTCTTCGTGTGTGCCGCTGCAGCCTCGATGCCATCGCCGGCGCACGCCCAGAACGACTGGCAGTATCCCGACCCCTACTTCGGGATCCTGGAGATCGAGAAGTCGCACGACAGGGCAACGGCCCGTCGGTATCGCGCCGAGGTGAATCCCGCGCCGCGGCCGAGCCGGTTCGCGGCGCCATCGGCCTCGCAAGCGCCCGCGGGCGAACCGGCACACAATGCGACGGCAACGCCTTCTGCCGCGCCCACCCAAGCCGCGCCCACACCCGTCACGCGGAACCGCTGGCGGAACCGCTGGCGCAAATAGCCCGATCGCCACTCGCTGAGGTTTTTCCGATGACATCCTCCGACTATTCGATTCGGCTGATGCAGCCGTCCGACTTCGTCGCCATCGGTGAGATCTGTCGCATCGTCTACCCGAATGAAACGCCCTACACCCCCGAAGAACTGGCGGAGCATCAGGCTGTGTTCCCAGAGGGCCAGTTCGTCGCGGAGCATGTGCCGAGCGGCACTCCCGTAGGCGTGCACTTCACACTCCGGCTCCGGCTGATCGACTTCCACATCGACGACTCGTGGGACGTGCTCACGGCGCGGGGCACGTTCGCCAACCACGATCCCGTGCACGGCAAGACGCTCTACGGGGCCGACGTCTTCGTGCGACCCGATCATCAGCATCATGGTCTTGCCCATGCGCTCACCGATGCGACGCGACAACTCGTGGTCGACGAGGAGATGTGGCGGATGGTGGGTGCAAGCCGGCTGCCGGGCTACGGGAGCGTGGCGTCGAGCGTGACGGCCGACCAGTATGTGGGCGACGTCGTCGCCGGCCGGCGAACAGACCCGGTGCTCTCGGCCCACATAAAGGATGGCTGGACGGTCGTCCGACCGATCCACGGCTACCTGCAGCACGATCCAGAAAGCGCCAACTGGGCCGCCGTCATTCAATGGGTAAACCCCGCCTCACCGCCGCCGCCGGAACTCGCGCTGCGCTGAGTCTGCGGGAGAGGAAAAGAGCTGCGTCCCACTCCGGTTCGGCACGATACGTGCTGTTCCCCCGTGGCGGCAAGTTTTTAACTTGTCCGGGAGTTGATGCAGCCGGTGCTGACGGGCCGCACTGGTTCGCCGGCTGCGGCATGCTCGTCGCCGGCGGATTCTGCTACGGGAGGCTCTTGGACGAATCGTCCATCGCTCGTGAGTCGCAGAATTCACCGGACTCCTGCGCGTGCCTCCGACCGGCTCCTCAGCATCGGGAGCGGGAGGCGAGATCGGCGAGTGCGGCGCCGCCGGCGCAGCAGCGAACGCTGCGTCACCTTCCGGCGCGCAGGAGGATCGCGCCGGCTTGGGGAGTGCCTCGATATGCCGCTCCATTTCGTCCGCGCTCGCCCAGCCCGAAAGGTAGAAGCAGACCATCTCGAAGGTCCGCTTGGTGGGCTTGCGGCCTGTGTACAGCATGATCAACAGGCAGGCGATGATGCCAAAAGACACCTGGATCTCGACGCCATATGGCTTGGTGGATAGCTCCTGGTAGTCGGAGCATTTTCAGGCCTGCTCGCGGGCCACGACATGGGGGGCCGCGGGCCGTTCAACTGGCTGCACGCGATCGCATTCGCCGCGGTCGTGTCGCTCACCGTCTGGGTGATCTACGATCTGGAAATGCCCC
>CAYSPN010000237.1:0-1836 GCA_964432895.1 uncultured Candidatus Kuenenia sp. | reverse complement strand
CACGCTGGCCGATCTGCCGCTGGTGGTGATGCTCGTGGCAGGGGGCGTGCCGCTGGTCTGGGATCTGTTCGTCAAGCTGTGTGCGGGCACGTTTGGCTCCGATCTGTTGGCCGGCCTGTCGATCATCACGAGCATTCTCTTGGGTGAATACCTCGCCGGCGTGCTCGTCGTTCTGATGCTCTCGGGGGGCGAGGCGCTCGAGTCGCGTGCCATCAGCCGGGCCGGCGACGTGCTCAACGCCCTGGCCAGGCGGATGCCGACGCTCGCCCATCGCAAGACGCCCGCCGGCCTGACCGACATCGTGCTCTCCGAGGTGGCCGTGGGCGACCTGATCGTCGTGTTGCCACACGAGATCTGCCCGGTGGACGGCACGGTGGTGTCGGGCCGCGGGTCGATGGATGAGAGTTATCTCACCGGCGAGCCCTATCGGATGGCGAAGGCTCCGGGGTCGGCCGTGCTCTCCGGCGCGATCAACGGGCAGGCCGCCCTCGATATTCGCACCGACCGCGTGGCCGGCGACAGCCGCTACGCCAAGATCATGGACGTGCTCCGCTCGAGCGAAGAGCAGCGGCCGCAGCTGCGGCGAATGGCCGACACGCTCGGCGCCTTTTACACGCCGGTGGCCGTGGCGATCGCGGCCGCCGCCTGGTGGTTCAGCGGCAGCGCCACGAGGTTTCTCGCTGTGCTGGTGGTGGCCACCCCTTGCCCGCTCCTGATTGCGATCCCGGTGGCAATCATCGGCGCCGTGTCGCTGGCGGCCAAGCGTGGCATCGTGATCCGCGACCCGGCCATCCTCGAACGGCTCGACACCTGCCGGATCGCGATCTTCGACAAGACGGGCACGCTCACCTACGGCGAGCCCAGCCTTACGGACGTCGTGCTCCTCGGCGGGCTATCCCGGTCCGACGTGCTGGCGCTGGCCGCCAGCCTGGAAACCTATTCCAAGCATCCGCTCTCCGCGGCCGTGGTGCAGGCAGCCGCGGAGGAATCGCTCCGGCTGCTCGAGGTGGAAGCGCTTGCCGAGAAGCCCGGCCAGGGGCTCGTCGGCCAGGTGAAACAACTGAATGGGGCATCGCGTGCGCACGACGTGGTGATCACCAGCCGTCAGAAGCTTCCGAACGTCGATGCCGCCGGACTCGCGATACTGCCGCCCGTCGCCGGCGGTCTCGAATGCGTGGTCGTGGTGGACGGCAAGACCGAGGCCCTGCTCCGGTTTCGCGACTCGCCGCGGGCCGACGGCCGACCGTTCGTCAGCCATCTCAAACCGTCCCACGGCCTCTCCCGCGTGATGCTCGTCTCCGGAGACCGCGAGAGCGAGGTGCGGTGGCTCGCCGATCTGGTCGGCATCACCGAGGTGCATGCCGGCATCCAGCCAGAGGGCAAGCTCAGGATCGTGGAGCAGGCGACGGCCGAGGCGCCGACACTTTTTGTTGGCGACGGCATCAATGATGCGCCGGCGCTCGCGGCGGCGACGGTTGGCATCGCGATGGGAGCGGCCAGCGACGTGACCAGCGAGGCTGCCGGCGCCGTCGTGATGGACACGGCGCTCGAACGCATCGACGAACTGCTGCACATCGGCCGCCGCCTGCGGTCGATCGCGCTGCAAAGTGCCGTGGGGGGCATGGCGGCCAGCGTGATCGGCATGGGCTTCGCCGCTGGTGGGTTCCTGTCGCCCGCGATGGGCGCGCTCCTTCAGGAAGCGATCGACGTGGTGGCGGTGCTCAACGCCCTCCGCGTCTCGTGGACTCCTGGACCGCTCACCGACTACCGCGACCGCGGCTGATGCTGGACAGCAGCTGTCGCCATCTTCGTGGCCAGCCCTCCGCCCGCCCAGAC
>CAYSPN010000236.1:0-2679 GCA_964432895.1 uncultured Candidatus Kuenenia sp. | reverse complement strand
GAGCGGCATCCGCCGCGACCAGAGCCAGGATCGGGCAGCCGCCCCGATTGTCGGCTGGGACCACAAGTTCAACGTGGTGAAGATTTCACCGCTCGCCAACTGGACGAAGGCCAAGGTCTGGGATGCGATCGTGCGCGAGGACGTTCCCTACAACCCGCTGCACGATCAGGGCTACATCTCCATCGGCTGCTGGCCGTGCACCCGGGCCATTTCCTTCGGCGAAGATGAACGCGCCGGCCGCTGGAGCGGCACGGCAAAGACAGAGTGCGGTCTCCATTCCCGCGATCACTGACCTTCGGCGGAACGGGCTTCACGCTGGATTTGCAGAAGGGCTTACAAAAGGGCCGGGATGAGACTTTCCGCGAAGACCGAATACGCCGCGATTGCCGTGCTCGAACTCGCGCGACAGTGGACCTCCGGCGAACCGGTTCGGATTCGCTCGATCTGCGAGGCGCACGGCGTCCCGGCCCGGTTTCTGGTGCAAATCCTGCTGCAGTTGAAGGGGGCGGGAGTCGTCATCAGCACCCGCGGTGCCGCAGGCGGCTACCAGCTGGCACGCCCGCCGGCGGAGATCTCGCTGGAGGATGTGTTTCGTGTGATCGAAGGCCCCGATGAACTCTTGACTGCGGTCACGGCCGACCTCGCCGGACGGTCACGCACGGTGAACGTGCTCCTCGACGCCTGGGGCCATGTGGCCAAAGCTGAAACGGACTCGCTACGGAGCATCACGTTCGCCGACCTGGTGGAACGTTCCCGTGCCGTGAACGAGCCGATGTACTACATATAGCCGCGTGCAAACCGCAGCTAGCCGATGAGGGCGGAGAGCACGTCGGTCAACTCGGCCGACTGGAGTGGCACCGTGACCATCTTGCGACGGTCATCCGCCTTGGCAAGCCCCGCCAATTCAGGCTGTGCGGGATCGAGGAGCAGAACCGCCGGAAGATTTCTGAGGAATGGATTCTCCGCCATCATGTTGAACGCATCCACGCCAGACTCGCCAAACGATGCCCCGCTGATCACGAGGCAGTCGGCGGCCGGTGGCGACGCAGAACAACGGTCCAACGCACGTTGCAGGTTCTCCGTCAAAAGAACCTTGTAGCCGAGGTTTTTGAAGAAACCACGCAGTTCCGTCTGCTCCGCGGGAGAAGCCTCCGCCATCATCAGCGTGCCCTTCACCGGCGCCTGTGCGGCCGCTGCCTTGACGGCAGCCTTTTTTCCGGCGGGGCCATTCGCACCGCCCGATGCCGGTGCGTCTCCTCCGGTCGCATATTTGGCCACCAATGGTTCCAGGGCCCGTCGCACCTCCATCGCCGTCTGCCAGCGTTCCTCCGGATTGAGATGCATCATCCGCATGACGAGATCCACGACATCACGCGGCAACTCCGGAGCCCGCCAGGCGAGCGGCTCAACACCGGTGAATCGACGCGGATCGGTGCGAACGGCGCGATCCCGCGACTCTGTCAGTGCCGATATCCCGCAGAGCGCCAGGTAGGCGACGGTGCCGAGAAAATAGATGTCGCTGCGGACACTGTCGTCCTTGACCTTTCCGATGCTCTCCAAGGTCGCGTAGTCGACGGTGCGTGGCTGACCTGAGCGACGCAGCGCTTTGCTCGCCGTCGTATCACCGCTGGCGAGGCCGAAGTCCACGAGCTTCGCCTGGCCGCTGAAAGAAACGAGCACGTTGGAGGCCTTGATGTCGCGGTGGGTCACGCCGAGGCGATGGGCATACTCCAATCCTTCCACCAGCTGCAGGATGATGCCCAGCGCCCGCGAGACGTCGATGGCCCCGCGGACTCGCACCAGTTCCCGTAGCGTCTGCCCCTCGACAAACTCCATCGTGATGTAGCTGGAGTTGTATTCCCGACCGACGTCCTCGATCGCGACGATGTTGGGATGCCGGAGCAAGCGGCCCATTTCCCCCTCGCGTTGGAACGACTGGCATTTCTCAGGATCGGAACTGTAGCGGCTGCGTAGCACCTTCACGGCGAGAATCCGACCGTTATCAGCATGGATGGCGCGATACACCCGCGAGAAGGACCCGGCTCCCACCTGATAGAGGATCTTGGCCCTGCCGTAGAAGAAGCCGTCCACCTCGCCACGCAGGAGCCGGTCGAGTTGGTAGCCCGTCAGCCGTTCGTGGCGGACAAGCGCAGCACCGAAGTCTTGCACCGGCACGTTGTGGCCGCCGAGTTCGTTCCAGACGGCATCGAGCTGTGCCGCCTGAACGAGATCCAGCTGCTCCAGTCGGTGGGCGAGTTCGTCAGCCGTCAGCGGCGTCATAATCGGCAGAAACCTGGCGGGATGCGAAGGGCGGGGCGGGCAGGCGGGCGGGGCAGGCAGGCGGGGCAGAGTAGGCCCCACCAAAAGTGAGGGATCTTCTCTACGCAGATCCTAACCGAATGTTCATGAACTTGTCGCCGATGCCGGCCGTTGGATCGCGAAAACAGGCACTCTTTTTTGTATCCGGCGCCGCTCTTTCGGCAGAGATGGCAAAACCGGCCGGTCGAGGGCAATGGGAAAAGCCCCGGAACCGCTTTCTGACAGCCACGGGCATCGCTCTGGAGCCTGCGACGATCCGGGTGCTACAAACCCGCCTCTCGAGGTCGCCGCTGTCCTCCGCACGGCCCCCGTGGAGAACCCATGTCCGATCCGCCTGCGCCGCCGCTGCCCGCCTGTCAC
>CAYSPN010000235.1:0-4323 GCA_964432895.1 uncultured Candidatus Kuenenia sp. | reverse complement strand
GCAGGAAGTGAGAAACCGTGCAGAATCACGAACGACGCAGCCGGCTCCTCGACATCATTCGCATTCGCGGCTTTGCCGCGCTCGAGGAACTCGTCCGCGAGCTGGGCGTATCGGAATCAACCGTGCGGCGGGATCTCGACGCCCTCGAGGAGCAGGGCTCAGCCAAACGGACGCACGGCGGCGTGCTCTACTCCGGCGGCATGCCACGACTGGCCGAGTTTGACGAGCGACAGCCGGCCAACTGGGCCGCGAAGCGGGCAATTGCGGCCACCGCAGCCGGCGTCATCGAGGACGGGGAGACCGTGCTCCTCGACGGCGGCACGACCACCTACGAGGTGGCCCGCCTGCTTGTCGGCCGGTCGCTGCAGGTCGTTACCAACAGCCTTCCGGTCGCAAATCTCTTCGCCTCGGAGGCCCGCACCGATCTGGTGCTGCTTGGCGGCTATGTCTCGCCCCGCACGGGAGTCTGCCTCGGTCCCTACGCGAACGAGCTGCTCGGCCGGCTCCACGTCACCACGACGGTGCTCTCCGCCGCCGGCATCTCCGAAGAGGGGCTCTTCAACGCCCACCTGCTGCTGGCCGAAACCGAGCAGGCTATGCTCAAGGCCGCCAGCCGCGTGATGGTCGTGGCCGACAGCTCGAAATTCGGTCGCAAGAGCCTGACGCTTGTCTCGGGACTCGATGCCATCGATATTTTCGTCAGCGATGACGGCCTATCTCAGCGGTGGCGTGACATCGTCACCGCCGCTGCCACGCTCCGCATTGCCACGGTTCACGAGGCAGCCGAAGCGGCGACGGGCGTCCGGCTGGCG
The DNA here is from genome assembly GCA_964432895.1 of uncultured Candidatus Kuenenia sp. Classification (GTDB taxonomy): domain Bacteria; phylum Planctomycetota; class Planctomycetia; order Pirellulales; family UBA1268; genus CAMCQY01. The sequence goes on along the minus strand of CAYSPN010000235.1, from coordinate 3,511 downwards.
CAGTCGCCCGAAAAAGCCCGTCCGGCGTAAGATGCCGCGTCGACAACCCGCTGTTTTTCGATTCCAAACTCACGATTGTTTCTCGAGAAGCCCCAGGAGCCATCATGGCCAAGAAGACTGCGACGAAGACTGCCGCCAAAGCCACCACCAAGTCGCTCGCCACGTTGAAGGATGAGATCTGCGACATTGGTCGCCGCATCTACAACAAGGGTTTCGCGGCCGGCAATGACGGCAACATCTCCTATCGCCTGGGGCCGAACAAGGTGCTCTGCACCCCGACGATGATGTCGAAGGGGTTCATGACCCCCGCCGACCTCTGCATCGTCGACATGGATGGCAACCAGCTTGCCGGCAAGCGGAAGCGGTCGAGCGAGATCCTGCTGCATCTCACGATCATGAAGGAGCGGCCCGACGTGAACAGCGTCGTGCACTGCCACCCGCCGCACGCGACCGCCTTCGCCGTGGCCCGCGAGCCGATTCCGCAGGCCGTGCTCCCGGAGGTGGAGGTGTTTTTGGGTGACATCCCGATCTCCCGCTATGAAACGCCCGGCAGTCAGACGTTCGCCGACACGATCAAACCCGTCGTGAAGCGATCGAACGTGATCCTGCTCGCCAACCATGGCACGGTCAGCTTCGGCGAGACGGTTGAAAAAGCCTATTGGTGGACCGAGATCGTCGACGCCTACTGCCGCATCCTGATGCTCGCGAAGGGCCTGGGCGGCATCGTCTACCTGACAGGCCAGGAGACGCGGGCTCTGCTCGACCTCAAACAGAAATGGGGCTACACCGACGCCCGCCTCGATCTGAACATGAACGACCGTGACATCTGCGACAACGCGGTGTTCAGGTCGACCTGGCAGGAAGTGGGCGTGGCAAGGAAGGCGTTCGCCACGCACCCGGAAGCACATGCCGCCGGTCATGCGGCATCCGCAGGCCGCGGCCTGCCGGCGGGCATCGACTACGAAACGCTCGTGCGGACGATCACCGAAAACGTCTGCCGGGAACTGGGCATCGCGCCCGGCTCGTCGCCGCGATCCTGAACGCGAGCGGCGATCTCCTCTCACTGCCAGAAGCCGTCGAAAAAGATGATTGCCGGCTTGACGTCGCGGTGCACGATTCCAGCCGCATGCACGGTGTCGAGTGCTGAGGCGATACCCGGCAGCCACAGGTGCAGCGTCGAGGGATGATTCGGAAGCGGCTTGCCATCTGAATCACGGAGCCGCCGGTGCGCCAACGATCCCCCGGGCAGAACTCGCATCACCACGTAGGGCAGATCGGCGAACTCGCCGCCACCGTCCTCGCCGAAATCAACGATCGGCACGATGTGCGGGTGCTGCACCGCCGCCATCGTACGAATCTCTCGGGCGAAACGCTTCGCGAACTGCGGATTGTCCAGCGTCGCACGCTTTGGCAGTTTCACGACAACCGGCACACCATCCTGGATATCCCAGGCCCGGTATGGCCGTTCCCATTCCGCCTTCGCCCAGCTTCGAAATCAGCCGATAGCGACCGGCGATCGTGCTCCCTCGCGGCGATAGAGAGTCAGGGCTCATGGAAAAAATGGATCAACACTATGGCCACACCGTTTGCTCCAGCGAGCGCATGCGGCGAGGCAGCCGACTCACTCATGAAGTTTCAGCTCAGTCAGCCTCTGGAGAAGTCTGGCTTGTTCGGCCGTCGTCTGATCCTGAGAGGCCGAAGCCTTCAGCCAGCGGCTGGGGATCTCGTCGCCACGCCGCACGACAATCCCCTCGGCATCGAGTTTTCGCACGAATTGATAGGCCCCCAGAATCAAGTCATTGACTGGGATCGCGGCATTGTCGAGAAACGCTGCTGTGATGCGGAACCGTGCGCCGGGGATCGCATCCAGGTCCGAGAAGGTGAACCGCTTGTTTTTTCCGCGCACGCGAAATGTCACAGACTCAGCGTCCTGTTCGATGAAAGCCCCTTGCCCCCATTTCGCTCCTAGGTCCACCACGTTATTGCCGTTGAGCGCTTTTTGGGCAGCATCGGCCAACCCCGTGTATTGACGGACGTAGGCAACCGTCAGCCGCATGGCTTCGGCTTCATCCAACCCCGGAGAGGCGGCAAGGGCTTTATTGGCGTCGAGATCGGCCTCATCAAAAAACCCCTTGCGGAGATTCATGACGGCATTCTTGAGATGCGGTTGCGCATCGGCGATACGACCCGGTCTTTCTGACTGGGCCGGCCGGGGTACAGCCGGTGGCGACTCAGGGGCTTGAGCAGGCACGGTCTCCACCGCTCCACCGCCTTTGCGCACAACGAGGGGCACGGGTGGGCGTGGCACGACACGAGCTTTGGTAGACCCGAACAACTGGTCGCGAAACAGAAAGCCCAAGAAGCCGGCCGCCGTCAGCATGACGATGATTCCAAGCACGCCGAGAGCGGTCTCGGCCCCGGATGCGTTGCCAGAGCGGCGCACTGTGGGACGGAGGACGATCGGTGGTTCGGCAACGGGAGCCTGATACATCGGCGAATGGTGTACAGGCGACTGGTATTGAGACTGGTATGGATGACCCTGTGGCACCTGTGGTGGAACTGGCGGGAACGTTGGGGGCGACTGGACCTGCGGTCCACATTGAACCAGCATGGCGTTGCGAGCGTTCATCACCTGTTGTGCCATCCACTGCAACTGTGGCGGCGGTATCCTGCCAGCAGCCGAGTGAACCTGCGTCAGCACCTGTGTCGCCACCTGGTTGATCACCTGGGCGTTCCGCTCGTTTGGGTTCAGCCTCAGCAGCCGGTGAGGCACGGATACGTCCGCAGTGTCGATACCACAGAGTTGCTGGAAAAGAGCGTGAATGTCGTGCATGGTTCTCTCTGGATCGTGTCGGTTGTTTATTGGACTACGCGATGAAGAAGCCGCGTCGCCGACCCACCTGCGGCGGGTATCATACCCCCTCATGTGTCGTGCGCGAAGCGGATTCGTTCTGCCGACGTACTCGCTTCAGAACATCCACAGACGCCCCCCGGGCCTCTCACCGACGATCCCACACCATCACCGCTGACGGCCCAGCCGCTGCCGGTGAAGCTCCGCAGGTGACATGCCCCACACGCGGGCGGTGCCGTCGTCGGATCCTGTGAGGATGCGCTGGCCATCCGGAGAAAACACGACTCCCCAAAGATGGCCTTCATGTCCGTCGAGAGCCACGAGGTGGCGGCCGCTCACCGCATGCCACAGATGCAGGCTGCCATCGGCGCCCACGCCCGCAATGCGGCTGCCATCGGGCGAAAAAGCCACCTCCCACACCTGCCCCACTGGCCCCTTCAGTTCGACGCTCGACCAGCCGTCGGCCGGTCTCCAGAGCCGTAACGTGCCGTCGGACGATGCCGACGCCACACGGCTGCCGTCCCGCGACCACGCCACCCAGTTGACGTCGTCGGAATGCCCTTGGAAGGCACCGAGCAGTCTGCCCGTGACCACGTCCCACTCCCTTACCAGACCGTCCGCGCAGGCGGTTGCGAGCCGGCGTCCGTCGGGCGACCAGGC
>CAYSPN010000234.1:0-1528 GCA_964432895.1 uncultured Candidatus Kuenenia sp. | reverse complement strand
GCCGGAGACGGCCGTGATCGCGCGGACGACGTTGACGTATTTGAGGCCGTAATCGCAGTCCATCTCGACCTCCGTCTTGTCCGCCAACGAGTCTGGACCTCGCCCCTTGCCCACCAACGACACCACCTTTTTCTGGAGGTCATTGAAGTCGGCAACGGGGTTGCCGTTCATGGCAATTCCGGCAAGCGACCCATCCGGCCCGGCCGACAGCTTCACGCGGATCGGCGGCACCTGCTGGTCGTCGACGACGGTGCTGGCCGACTTGCCGAGCGGCATGCGGATGTCGAAATCGCCCTCCGGGGCGACGATCTTGAGCGAGCACATGAAGAACGACATCAGCTGAAACACGACGTCGATCATCGGCGTCATGTTGATGTCGATCTTGTCCGAGAGTTGAGACTTCTTACGCGCCATCGACTCACCGCCCCTCGTCGTACTTGGCCCGCAGGGCGAACTTCTCGAACCCCTTTTCCTGGCAGATCTTGATGATGTCCTGCACTTCCCCGGTCTTGGCGGCGCCGTCAGCCCGGACAATGACGGTGGCAGCATTCGGCTCATTGCCCGCGTCAATCATGACCGACTTTTCCCGCTCGAGGTAGCCACTGACGTCACCGAGCCCGATTAGCTCGCCGGCATAGATCACAGAGCCCTTGCTTGTGAGCTGGAGCGTGATCGGCTTTTCGACCGGACCATCCACGGGCTTCGCCAACTGGCTCAAGGGCAGTTGGATGCGATCATCCTGCTCGGCCTCGGAGAAGTTCATCACGAACATGAAGAACGTGATCAACTGAAACGTCATATCGATCATCGGCGTCATGTCGATGTCGGTGCTGGAAGGGTCGCTCGTCTTCTTTGCCATGACCTGCTCCTGAAGGATCGCAGAACAGGGGACGGCAACCCTCCCCCACACCGGACCTCAACGAGATCTCACTTCTTGCCCATCGTCTGAAATCGTGACATGAGCCGCATGGCCTCACCGTCGACATCGGCATTGAGCTTCTGGAGCCAGTTCTTGAAGAGCGCGAAGCAGGCGATAGCGGGGATCGCCAGCCAGAGGCCGATGAGCGTCGTGATGAGAGCCTGCGAGATGCCGATGGCGAGTTCGGACGGCTTGGGCGCCGTGGCCGACTTGGCGATCACCATGAAGGCACCCACCATCCCGTCCACCGTGCCGAGCAGACCAAACATCGGAGCAAGCGCACCCACAAGCGACACGTAGCTGATCTTGTGCTCCAGCTTCATCGCCTGCTCGCCCTCCTCCGCCTGCATTGCCTCGACAGCGGGCCCGTAGCCCGACTGCAGCTTCCCCATACCGGCAGCGAGCACGTGGCCCAGATAGGAATCGTCGGTCTTCGCCAGTTCGTAGGCCTGCTGATACTCCTTGTTTTCCAGATGCGCCTCGAACGCCTGGCTCAGCCCCGCCGGCATCAGCACCGCCCTGCGAATCTGCATGAAGCACATCACGAGCAGGGCAACCAGCCCGAACGACAGCGCCAAAAACACGATGACATAACGCAGGCCGAGGGCC
>CAYSPN010000233.1:0-3124 GCA_964432895.1 uncultured Candidatus Kuenenia sp. | reverse complement strand
CATCGACCGCTTGAGCGCAGCGTCGAGGTCGGGGGCATCGGCGAAGGGACGGTCGATGACGAGCGCTCGCACGTGATCGCTGAGCGGCCGACGGAAGGCCCGGGTGGCGAAGGTCGTGGCAAACTGCCTGAGCTTGTCGGCCCGATCGGCACTATCGCGCTTCGTGTGGGCGAGGTGCTCGATGTGGTCGAGTGTGTAGTCTGCCATCTCCACGCTGGCAGATGTGGCCGCTGCGAACCATTCCTGCGACACGCTCGTGCCCCGTTCGTAGCCGATCGACTTGTCGTCGGGAGGGAAGGGGGTCTTCACCACGAACACCTCGGCGCTGTCGTGTGGGATCAGACACTGCTCAGGCACCGGCTCGAGCACGCCGTGCGGTGGCCTCCAGAGCAGCTGCATCGACGCGTGCATGGGCGGCTCGTTCTTCTTGTCGACGCCCTGGTTGGCCTTCGAGAATTCGAGCCGCAGGGGATAGCTACGGCCACCGAGCAGCAGGATGTTTGCCTTGTATTCGGTGTCGTTGCCAGACTTCACATAGGCATCGATGAGCGGCGGCTCATACCACGCCGTGTTCAGGGCGAGCTTCGCGGAATGAGCCGTGCGAATCACGAACTCGTAGACACCCGTGTCCGGCGGCACGAGTGAGCCGGTCCAGCGGATGGCGAAGCGGTTTGGCTCGAACCGTTCCGGGTCGGGGCCCTCGAGGCCGAAATCAAAATCGACCTGTGGGTCGATCTGCTCGTAGACGAGTCCTGTCTGGCGGTTGAAGTCGCGAGTCTGGAAATACTCGGCCCGTAGGCCGCGACGGCTGTCGATTCCCGGGCCGCGATTGCGGAAGCTGGCGATCAGATCGGCGGCGGTGTTTTGATATTGCCGGACCGTGAGCCGGGAGAGTTCCACGCGGGCCGGCCGGTTGCGATCGCGGGCCACGGCCGAATAGAAGGCAGCGTGGATGTACTCGGCCACCTGCCGTGCCGCGTCGCCGGTGACCTGTGACGGATCGTCCTCCGGCATCGTCTCGTCGATGTAGGCGGCGAGTTGGTTGACCGAGCGGTCGCCGACGAGCGGCTCGGGCACGTCCTGGGTGCCGGCGCCGGCATCGCCGTGGCAGCGGCCGCAGTGTTCACGGTAGATGGCCAGGCCGGGGTGGTCTTCGGGGGCCGGCGGCGCTGCCAAAAGCACGCCACAGGCGAGCCATCCGGCCCAACCGAGGACAGCCAGAAATGAAATTCGGATGCCGAGCATGGTGACCAGCGATCAGGTGGGCGAACAGGCGGGCGCTCACGCCACAATACTATCCTAGCCAGGCTGGAATATCGACGAAACCGGGAGTTGGACTGGTGCTCGGTTGCTTTCAGCCGGCAATCGGCCGCCAGATCAGGGAATGACGTCACGACGACCGTCTCCGGGGGCGGTCATGTAAGGCGTCGACGGTTTTTCGGAAGGAGAGTCTGAAGAGGCTGCTATGACACATCGCTCCCCTGCCATCCCGGCATCAGCCTCGCCGCAGCCGGATCCGCATCAGGCGCAGATGCTGCTGCTCTCCCGACTCTGGTCGGAAGCCCAGCCGGTGGTGGCCGCGATGATCGCCGGGGCGGTGGTTGATTTCCAGCACAGCGAGGATCTCGTCTCGCAGGTGGCTGAGACGGTGGTTATGAAGTTCGACGACTACGACCGCGATCGGCCATTCACGCCGTGGGCTCTAGGCATCGCAAGAAACATCATCCTGCGGCACTACGAACGTCGGGCGGGCGAACGACTCGTGTTTTTTGACGACAGGATCTTGAGCGTGATGGCCGTTGCGCATGAGCAGGTGGCCGGGGAGTCGGCCGAGCGGTTGGCAGTGATGAAGAAATGCCTCGCCGAAATCAGGGGCAAAACCCGGCGGGTGATGGAGATGCGGTATCTGCACGGCCTCAAACCCGCCGCCATCGGGCATTCGCTCGACATGACAACCAATGCCGTCTGGGTGATGTTGCACCGCGGTCGCGATGCGGTGGCCAAGTGCATTGGTCGCAAGCTGAAGACAGCTGAAGGGGAGGGGGCCGCATGAGTGTTCCTGTCAACAGCCTGCCGATGTCGGGTGGCGGCGATCGCGATGCGGATCGATATGAGCACCTTGTGTCGCGGCACTTCGATGGGTTGCTGTCGGCCGAGGAGAGCCGCGAGTTGGGCGTGCTCGCGACTGCCGACCCGGCGCGGGCCCGCGATTTCGCGAGGCGATCGATGTTTCATCAGCATCTGCGGGCCACCCTGCGGTGGCAGCACGAATACGCGGAGACATTGCCGCACATGGCAGGCCGTGGGATGGATCGCGGGGCGTATGGTGCGGAATCCTCCGAGACACCAGGCTGGGCTGGCCGTGCTGCCGCCATCGTGTTGGTCGCCACGGTGGCGGTAGCTGGAGTCGGCTGGCTCGTCACGTCGTCATACTCGTCGTTTACCCGGTCGACCGAAGCAGGCATGCCGGGAACGGTGTCGTCCGCCCCGCCGTTTGCGTTGCTCAATGCTGCCGTGGATGACGTCTGGGCGGATTCGAATGTCGGTCTCGGCCTGCGGCATGGCGCGCTGCCCCGCGGGCCGATCAGGCTCGAGTCGGGTCGGGTAGAGATGCTCTTCGCCTCCGGCGGCACGGCCGTCATCGAAGGCCCCGCCGTCTTCGAGCCGATCGCGGCAAACGCACTCGAGCTGAGCGAGGGCACGGTGCGATGCCGTTGTCCGTCGAAGGGCACCGAGTTGCGGGTCGTCACGCCCGCCACCACCGTCACCGATCTTGGCACCGAGTTTCTCGTGGCGGTGGGCTCGAACCAGCAGACGCGACTGGCGGTGACCGAGGGGAGCGTGCGGATCGACGGCGGTGGTGGCACCCGGCTCGTCCACGAAGGCGAGGCGTTCGTCATCGATCGCGATGGCTGGCAGAACGACATCGGGTTTCTCAAGGACGAGGCCAAGGTCGCGAAGCTGCGGTTCGCCGACCGTGAAATCTTCGAGCATTTTTCAGAGCGGTTGGCCGATCCCGAACTGCATGGAGTGGGTACGGGATCGTTGCCCGAGATCGGGCAACTGGCGTCGCTCGATCCGCGGGCGACCAGGTGGATGGCGTCGGGCGGCAGCGACGGCATGA
>CAYSPN010000232.1:0-2215 GCA_964432895.1 uncultured Candidatus Kuenenia sp. | reverse complement strand
GCCGCTCTTTCCCAGCGAGTTGGTGGAGTTTGGGCCGGCCTCACGCGATCCGCTCTTTGCCGGTGGCGGGCCGGGGGCTTGGGACCGCGACCTGCGGGAGCGCGGCTGGATCATGCGGGAGGGCGGCTGCTGGCACCTCTGGTACACCGGCTCGAATCCCGACCTGAGCCGTGGGCAACTGCCTGTCCGCCGGCTTGGCTATGCGATCAGTGCCGACGGTCTCAACTGGACCCGCTCGAATACCAACCCGCTGCTGAAGAATGACTGGGTCGAGGACATGTGCGTGCTCAAGCAGGGAGGCTGCTACTGGATGTTTGCGGAGGGCGAGCAGGACATCGCCCACCTGCTCTCCTCAGCCGACAAGACCCGGTGGCATGAGCGCGGGCCACTCGACATCCGGCTCGCCACCGGCCAGCCGATCCCAGAAGGCCCTCGCGGTACGCCGGCTGCGTGGTTCGAACGCGGCATCTGGCATCTCTTCTATGAACGCATGGACCGGGGCGTGTGGCTGGCGACATCCCGCGACCTGAAGACCTTCACGAACGTCAGCGACGAGCCGGTGCTGGCCTGCGGCCCGGAGGCCTACGATCTGCAGAAGATCGCTGTCGACCAGATCGTGCAGTTCCGCGGCCGCTACTACGCCTATTACCATGCCTCGGCGCTGGAGCAGGGCCGGGAGTGGAGCACGTGCATCGCCTCGAGCACCGATCTCGTGCACTGGGTCAAATACGCGGGCAACCCTGTGCTACCGGTCGATCCCGAGCATCCCGGGCGATCGAGCGCCGTGCTTGTGCCCGACGGCACCCGGCACCGGCTCTACACCACCCACCCCGACGTGCGCGTGCGGTTCTCGGTGCTGCCGGTGCCAGGCAGGTGATGGAACGCCGCCGCTTGGCGGGAGGCGCCGAACTGGTATCATGTCCGCCCTATTCGATTTGGTTCCCTGTTGTTCCTCGAGGCGGAGGATTGTTGTGATGATGCAGAGCGTGCGATCGATTGTTCTGGCCCTGTTTGCCGTAGGTGTTGCGCTGGGTGTAGCGCTGGGTTGCACTTCAGCGTCGGCCCAGCAGCCGGCGGCCAAGAAGCCGAACATCCTTGTCATCTGGGGTGACGACATCGGCACCTGGAACATCAGCCACAACAGCCGCGGCATGATGGGCTACCGCACGCCCAACATCGACCGCATCGCACGTGAAGGCATCTCCTTCACCGACTACTACGGCCAGCAGAGCTGCACGGCCGGACGAGCCGCTTTTCTCGGTGGCAACGTGCCGGTCCGCACCGGCATGACGAAGGTCGGCCTGCCGGGCGCCAAAGAGGGCTGGCAGAAGAGCGACGTCACCATTGCCACGGTGATGAAGAGCCTCGGATACGCCACCGGCCAGTTCGGCAAGAACCACCAGGGCGACCGCGACGAGCACCTTCCCACGATGCACGGCTTCGACGAGTTCTTCGGCAACCTCTACCACTTGAACGCCGAGGAGGAGCCCGAGCAGCGGGACTATCCCCGCGACATGAAACTCGCCAACGGCAAGACCTTCCTCGAGACCTACGGCCCCCGCGGCGTGCTCAAGTGCAAGGCCGATGGCAAGGGTGGGCAGTCGATCGAAAACACCGGTCCGCTGACGAAGAAGCGGATGGAGACAATCGACGAAGAAACCCTCGCCGCCGCCAAGGACTACATCCAGCGGCAGGTGAAGTCGGGCCAGCCCTTCTTCTGCTGGTGGAACGCCACGCGGATGCACTTTCGCACGCACGTGAAGGAGGCCAACCTCGGCAAGTCGGGCCAGGACGAATACAGCGACGGCATGGTCGAACACGACGCCCACGTCGGCGCCATGCTCCAGGCGCTCGACGACCTCGGCATCGCCAACGACACCATCGTGCTCTACTCGACCGACAATGGCCCGCACTACAACACCTGGCCTGATGCCGGCACGACGCCGTTCCGCAGCGAGAAGAACTCCAACTGGGAAGGGGCGTATCGCGTGCCGGCCTTCGTCCGTTGGCCCGGGAATTTTCCCGCGGGCGTGACGCTCAACGGGATCGTGTCACACGAAGACTGGCTGCCGACCTTCGCGGCGGCCGCCGGCAGTTCCGACATCAAGCAACAGCTCGCCAAGGGCGTCTCGCTCAACGGCCGGCAGTACCGCAATGCCATCGACGGCCACAACCAGATGGACTACCTGACGGCGAAGGCGGACAAGTCGCCTCG
>CAYSPN010000231.1:0-3452 GCA_964432895.1 uncultured Candidatus Kuenenia sp. | reverse complement strand
CACGTGAATGCCGCGATCACGCAGATGGAGCAAGCACTTCTCGCCCAAGCGGCCGATTTCCAGCAGCAGAAGCAGCTTTCCGACGCCGCCGCAGAACGCGACCGGGCCACGCGACGGGCGATGCTCAGCGAGGCCACACAGGCCTTCGCGGTGCAGGTGGAGGGGCTGCGGGAGATTCTGGATGGTTTGCGGGTCGAGGCCGCGGCCGTCGACGGCACCCTGCCGTCGACGTCGGTGACGTCAGCGGTGGACGCCTCCGAGGGTGGGGCTGACGATGCGTCAAAGGCGAAGCAGACCGGCGAGCCGGCCACGGCCGCGCTCGAGAAGGAGGGTGTGCTCGAGTAGGACGGCGGCCTCGGGGCGGGCTGGCGGAGCGGGCTTGAGGCTGTCGAAAGAGTGGTGACAGGGCGGATGTCGCCCGGCGGCGGAGGGCGAGACGATGCAGCGAGCCACCTTGATCCTTTTGGCACTGGCGGCGGTTTCATGCGGACGGTCTGGTGCGGCTGCGGTCGCGGACACGGCCGCCACAACGCCGATGGTGTTCGACGGCCTTGGCCTTGACGACTTCACGGGAACCGACTCGGTTGAGTCGGCACTGCAGGGCATTGAAGCCGACTCGTACCCAAGGGAAATGCCTCTGGGTGTCCCCGTGGACATGCTCGTGCGAGGGCCAACGGGGCGGGGGTGCGGCAGCGATCCGTTGGCCGCCGAGTTGCAGAGCCACATCGAAGGGATCGACCTCACGGCCGGCATGCAGGCCGACCCGACTGTGATCCACGACGGGCCCGAGAGGTGGGTCGGTGGCCTCGGCGTTTCGAGTGATCACGAACTGGGCCGCGAGGTGCTGGAACTGAAAACCTCGCTCGGACGGACCCAGAAGGTCGGCATTCTCGGCGTGGAGGTCGGACCGCGAATCGAGCGGAGGCTCCGCGGAGGCATGCTCATCTTTCTCGACGGCAAGGCCCAGGCGCAGGCCCGTCGATCGGCAGACACCGGCACATGGATGCTGCCGGGGCTGGCCGAACAAGGGAACGGGGCCGCGGGAATGGTAGGAGTGACCGCGAGCACCGGCCTTGTGCGGTAGGATGCCAGAACTCGCGTCAAGCCAGACCGGCGTCAAGCCAGGTCGCGGTCCTGGAAGAGAACGAGCGCTACGAGCAGGGCCACCGCGGAGTAAAGAGCCGCATAGAGCGCGGCCCAGCCCAGGTAGCTCCAAGGCACTGGCACGCCACCCACGACGGCTGCCTCGATCGTGAAGTGTTCGAGCACCGGGAGGATCGTCGCGAATAATTGACCCACGAAGCGCACGATCGCGATCTTCCCCACGCTCGACTGCACGATCAGCGGCACCAGGTGGCCGAGCGCATAAACCGTGAAGCAGATGATCAGGTTGGGAACGATTCCCAGCCGCGTGGAGACCGCGAGGCTGACGGCCGCCAAGAGGATCGTTTCCAGCAGGGAGAGCACCAGACCCGGCACCACCGTGATCATCTCATCGGCGCAGTCCCGCCAGATCGGGTCGAGCTTGGAGCCTTCGCGGGCGTCGTAGACGACCTTGAGGCTCGTCGTGGCGAGCAACACGGTGCCGAGAATCATGAACACCAGCAGCGCCACCAGCACCAGTCCGGCGAACTTGCCGAGGATGAACTGCGGACGAGTGAGCGGCTTGGAAAGCACCGTCAGAGAGGTCCGGCCCTCGATCTCCTCGGCCACCGACACGCTCGCGGTCCAGACGACGACCAAGAGCGCCAGCACCTTGATGAGCGTGAGGCCGCTGTCCTTCAGCATCTTCACGTCTTCGCCGAAGGTGTTGTATGGGATCACGATAAATGCCAGCAGCACCACCATGCCCACGATCAGCGCCACGGCAAAGATCGGCTGCCCGATCGCCTCCTTTGTCGTCGCCGAGGCGACCGCCGCGATTCGGCGGGGCACGAGGCGGAAAAGACCGTAGGCGAGCGACAGCGTCAGCAGTGTGACCACCGTCCACGGCAGGATCGCCGCCTGCGGGAACTCGGGAACGAGTTTCCAGTTCGCGGTAAGCCGCACTGGCTTGTCGGAGGCATTGGTGGCCTCCAGTTTGGCACGCGCGCCGAGAAACGGATTGGTGCTGCCCTCGGCGCGGTTCCACGACCACCGGTTACTGTTGGTGGCGTCGAGTTCCACGTCGGGCACCTTCGATAGCGCGAAGCCCTCGATCGGCTGCTGCGTGCGGACCACCAGCGGCGCATCGCTCTCGAGTTGCAAAGAGGACAGTTCCTGCGGCCTGAGATCGAGCGAAATTTCCTGGAGCGTGGCGCCGGCCGGCACCGTCGTGCTGACCGATACCTGGTCGGCCGATGTCAACCGGACGAGCGATCGCCAGATCTGCCCCATCGGCACCACGGGCGCCAACGCAACCGCCACGCCGGCAAGCGTCAGCAGGAGCCACGCCAACGGTCCCGCAAAGCCATCTCGGAGGCTCGAGCGGGCCTCCGCGGCCGCCCGCGGTGCCACCACAAGCAGGATGGCCCAGACCAGTGCCAGCACGGCGAGCGTGATCAGGGCGCCGACGCCAAGCAGCCAGATGGGCGGGACGGCAACCAACCAACGATTGGCGAAGAGCGGAATCATGGCAGTGTTTGTGAGGGTGAGGGGTGCTGGCGGGCGAGGCATCGACTTGCCCGACCCGCCCCGAGCCATTCCTCAGCGTATTATGCCGGCGCGGTGGCGTGAGTGGAAGTCTCCGCGCTGGCAGGCCCGGCCAGCACCGTCACGCTGGGGCCATCCAGTGGCCACCGGGCAAGCACACGCTCCAGGTCGTCAACCGTCAGGCCCTCGACGATCCGGAGGTTGTCGGCTACCGAGCGGTAGACGCCGCCGTGCGCCCATTCGAGCCCGACGTGAAACAGCCGCCGCCGCGGCCGTTCGCCTTCCAGAACCACCCTTCCAGCCAGCTTGTTGCGGGCCTGGGAAAACTCTCGCTGGCCAATGCCCTGGGTGGCTGCCTCGCGGTAGACCTCGAGGATGCGGACCAGCAGGGGGTCGACGTCGGCTGCGTCACAGGAGAGCTGCGTGATCATCAGGCCGGCGTCGAGGAAGTCATGGTGGTGGCACGACGCATGTTCGGCTGCGCCGGAATCAACCATTGCCCAGTAGAGTCGGCTCCCCGAATCATCGCCGAGCGCCACGGCCAGGAGTTTGGCGGCGAAGCGGTCGTCGTCGTCGCCGGCCGGTCCCGCCGACATCCGCACCGCGTATTCGAGCGTGGCCGTGGGGCGGACGATATGTTCGAGGTGAGCGCTGCCCGGCATGGTCATCGGCACGCGCCGGTCGGTAACGTCCCGAGGCTCCCAACTGCCGCAGAGCCGCTTGGACGATTCCACCAGCGCCGGGAAATCGACGGCACCCGTCGCCGCCAGCACGATGTTGCCCGGGCTGTAGCGGCGACGGTGGTATTCCCGCATCGCCTC
>CAYSPN010000230.1:0-1547 GCA_964432895.1 uncultured Candidatus Kuenenia sp. | reverse complement strand
GTCGAGAATGATCACGGCGTCGTTCTGCATGCGGAGCGTGGAGGCGGCGTCGATCCAGTGCCCCTGCCAGCCGGCGGCCCGCAGCTTGGGAAAGACCTCCGAGGTGTAGTCGCCTCCCTGCGCCGAGAGGATGACGTCGCAGCGCTTCAGGGCGTCGATGTCGAAGGCGTTCTGCAGCGTGGTCTCGTTCTTGGCCATCGGTGGGGCCTGGCCACTGGCATTCGACGTCGAGAAGAACAGCGGCTCGATCAGGTCGAAGTCGTTCTCGGCCTGCATACGGTCCATCAACACCGACCCCACCATGCCGCGCCAGCCGATCAAACCAATCAGTTTCATGTAAAAAGTCCCTTCCAAATCCGATGAGATCCGAGTCTACGATGATACCTTCGCGAGTCCGCCTCGTTTCCTGCCGCGTGTATGCAGGCTGCGGGCCAGGGCGTGGGTGGCCCGGGCGGCCCGGGAGTGGCCGGCTTCAAGGGGGCCGGGTCGAGGTCGACCCACGCCTTGTCGCCGACGGCGATCCTGTGGAACGGCTCGGGGTTGAACTCCACGCTCAGGCTAGGGGAAATGGTCGCAACAACGAGTTCTCCAGCCGTGACGATTTCGGCATCGTTTGCTGGGGCGTCGGGTATGGATGGTAATAGACGATCCATTTGATCGCCTAGACCATCGACACACGGGGTCAGCCCGTGCCCGTTGCCTTCTTTGCCGGCGGAGCCGTGAGCGGTGCCACCAGCCGACCTCGCAGCCGCATGGCCAGAGGCTCACTTGTTTCTCACGGGGCGGATTCAGTTAGTGGATTCAGTTCTTGGGAAAACGGTACGGAAATACTCAAAGCTCTTTTTTTCTCGATTCGTAACACTGTTTGCATCGCAGCCTCATATTCAATCTTCGTTGTCAGTTGCTGCAGCACGGCCAGCGTCATGGCGTCGTTTGAAGTGGCGTAAGCCAGCCGCATGGCCTGGCCATCGAAATGCACGCTCGCTTTCGGAATCGCAGCCTGCGCTTCCTCAGCACGCGACGTGCTCTCCCCGGCGGAGAGCACGCATAACACCAGTAGAGCTTGTACGCAACGATTGAAAGAGCTCATAGCGAAAGGATTTCTCGACGTACGAACACGGGCCAACGCTCGAAAGAGCACAAGGCTTGTTCACGCTGGAGTCGGCGTGGGCTGCTGTCGACGGAGAGGCCTCTGCGAATGACCCACCCCTGACCGACACCAGTGTGCAATGTATGGGAGGACCCCCCCCACAAAAAATAGTCCTGTGCGGAGGGCGAGGGGCAGGCTCGACGCCTCGGCACGGTCGCCATCGCTGCCGACTATTCCACGACGTTCGATGGCCTGTTCGCGTGGTCGTTTTCACGGAACTGGCCGGTCGAGAACTGGTGGCGTCGGTGGGGCGAATTGCTTCGTTCAGGGCTTGGCGCAGCCCTTCGTGGGTCTCTTTGTGCTCTTCTGGTGGCCGTGCTTGGTGCTCGAGCCCCTGCGATTGTGGTCGTTGTCGCGCAGCGTGAGCAGGTCTTCCATGTCGCGGCCACGCGGATCA
>CAYSPN010000229.1:0-6137 GCA_964432895.1 uncultured Candidatus Kuenenia sp. | reverse complement strand
GCCGCGCTCATCGCCATCGATCAACTGGGCGATGCGGCTCGATCTGTGTGGCCCAAGGCCGCAGCGATTGAACTAGAGGAGAAGGACGAGCAAGACACGCGCCGCCTCGTCGAACGCCTGCGCACAAAGCTCCCTCCTCCGTCGACACAATGAGCGACGCGATCAATTGATGGTGAGCAGCACCGCGCTGGCGATAGGGACCGACACCTCGCAACTGCCTTCCGTGCACGGCACCACCTCGCCCGGCTGCGGTGTCCAGGTGCCGTCCGGGGCGACCGCGCTGCCGGCCAGCGTGATGCCCTCGGTCGAGGTGACCTCCGGTGCGGTCAGGCGGATGGCCTCCGCTTGCGTCGGCTTGGAGCCGAAGGCCACCGTCGCCACGACCGGCTTGGTCAGGTCCTTGTTGACGAGCACCACTCGTAGCGTGCCATCGGCATCGACCGCGGCGTACGAAACGAGGTTCGCTGTCGTCGTGCACTCGGTGGGCACGAGGCGGCCCCGGGCGGCCTGGCAGAAGAACAGCATGCCGTAGTAGATGACGGCGGGCTGGTAGATCTCCTGCTTATTGTCGAAGACGATGGGAGAGTATTTGCCGGGCCTGAAGCTCCCGTGGATGTTGATCCCGGCGGCGCCGTGCTGGGCGAGGTCGAACATGTAGTCGATGCACCACAGCGCTGAGGCAAACGTGTCGCTGACGCCGGACTTGCCGCCGCCGGAGGCCGTGTTGCACTCGCCAACCCGGTAGGGGACGCCGACGGCATTCGATGACTCGAGCTTCGGCAGCCAGTCATCAGGAAATTTTGACCCGAGCAGATTCTCGACCGAAGCGAATCGCGGAGCCTTCGGGTCGGCTTCGGCGGCCGAGAGCGGGTAGGTGTGCGTTGTGGACACGGTGATGTTCTTCTTGAAGTCGGCCATGAACCGCTGCATCCAATCGCTGAACTTGGTGGTCGCCGGCCCGGCAATCGGCGCTTTTCTGTTTTTCGCCCGGATCGCCTTCGCGGTGCCGATAAACTCCTCCTTGTACTGCGGGTAGCCATAGCTGCCCGGACGGATGCCGTCGCGATTCGGACCCTTGGGGTAGAGGTTCGGCTCGTTGCCGATTTCGAGGGCCAGGAGCTGCCGGCCGCCGACCTTGAGCACATAGTCGGCTTCATCCGCCGCCATGGTCGGGTTATAGGTGCCGAGGTTCAGTCCGTAGATGACACGCCAGCCGCTGTCGCGGGCGAATTCGAAGAGGGTGTCGACGGATTCCGGGCCGATTGTCATTGGTTCGAGCGAGTACCTGTTTTTTTGCATGCTTTCGAGCACCGGCGCATCTGTGCGGGACCAGAACGTCGTCTCGACTTCGTTGCCGCCGATCCGCAGCACGCCCGGCCCCAGGGTGCGGCAAAGCGCGAGGAGCGTTGGACTCTTCGGCCCGAAGCACTCGCGGGACAGAATTTTCTTCTCGCAGCTCAGTCCGATGAAGTCGACGGGGATCTTCACGCCGGGCTTCTCGGGGTGAACGGCGATGCTTGCCTCCACGGGGGTGGGAGTGTCTTCGGCATGAGATATGCCGGAACACCACGCTGCGACCACGCAGCAGAGCGTGAGGAAACGACGAGCGTGTAAAGAAGCGAGGAGTGTTCTCATAATCGGATGAAGATCTTTTCCTGGTAGAGAAATCTGACAAGCAGGATCGGCAGCAAGAGCCCGATGACGGCAACGATCAGGCCACCGAAACCCGCTGCCACACGGGCATCGAGAAAGGCCTGGATGTCACCGCCGACGAAGCGGGCCGCGATGGACCGGAAATCGACGAGATTCACGGCCAGATAGGCGGTGAGCGCATTCGCGCCGATCCAAAGGAATGGACGGCACCATGTCCGCCGACCCCACACATCCACGACGAGGTAGAACATCGCGAGCAAGACGGCTGAAAACCCGCTCGCCACAAGACAGAACGATGATGTCCAAATCCGCTTGATGATGGGAAACTCGAGGCCCCACAGGCACCCGACTGCGATGCCCGCGGCGCCGGCCGCCAGCAGCCATGCGACCTTCTGGTGGCCGCTCCGACGGCTGTCGGTCAGCAGCCACCCGGCCATAATGCCAAACAGCGTGGTGGCCACCGCGGGAATGGTGCTCAGCAGGCCTTCGTTGGTGTAGTAGAGGTTCCGCTTCTTGCCCGGCAGCCAGCGGAAGTCGACGTAATGCGCGAGGTTGCGGCCCTCTCCAAAACTGCCGCTTGCCCTGCCGGTCGCGCCGGCGAGCATCTCGGCCGGCGGCTTCGCATCGGCCTGCGTGGCCTTCTTGCCACCGTTCGGGTGGGCCAGTTGCACGTCGGGAAACGGCACGAACGTCATCAGCGCCCAGTATCCCACTAGGCACATGGCCGTCGCGATCACGATGCCCTTGCGAGGCAGAAACACGTAGAGCGTCGCCGCGCACAGGTAACACAAGGCGATCCTCTGCAGGACTCCCGCAAGCTGCACGTCGGGCCAGACCCGCGACAGGCCGCCGTAGTAGAAGATGCCGACTACGAAAAGCAGCAGGCTGCGTCGTACGATGCGTTCGACGGCACCACGGCGGCCGACTGTGGCCAGCATGCGATCCATCGAGACAACGATCGACACGCCGATCAGAAACAGGAAGAGTGGAAAGACCCCGTCGTAGAAACGGAATCCCTCCCATTCGGCGTGCTTGAGCTGCGTGGCGATGGCCGAGACGACCGGCTCGCCCCCCAGTTTGTCGAGCGACTCGGCGACCTGCTCGCCACCGATGATCCAGAACATGTCGAAGCCCCGGAGGGCATCGACCGACACGATCCGCTCCGGACGAGACGCCACGTCGGGGGCCGCTGGAAGCGGGCCGGAGAGGCTGTCGGCGTTGGTGTTTTTGGCTGGAGGCATCTGGTGCGGCGGCTTTTTGCGGAGGGGTGAGAAGTCCTCAAAGACCGAGCGAAACCAAATGCTTGACATTCTAAACGGCGATTATTAACGTACCGGCAAGCGGGCGGATCGGCAATTGATTGGACACCCAACTCCCTTTTGATCGTCGACGGATTCGAAGCGAAGCCGAACGACGAATCAGTTCGATTTCCCACAAGATTTCCCATAAGAGGAGGAAGTCATGACGCCGCGTGCTCTCGGTGGTCGCAAGCCCGGCATGGCTTTTTTCGAGGGGAGATACGCGAGGCGACAGCGTTCGCATGTCGCGATCGGAAAGCCTCGTGGGTTCACGCTTGTCGAACTGTTGGTCGTGATCGCGATCATCGGCGTGCTCGTCGGTCTGCTCTTGCCTGCGGTGCAGGCGGCGAGGGAAGCCGCCCGCCGATCGAGCTGTTCAAACAACCTCAAGCAGATCGGCCTGGCGATCAGCAATTTCGAGTCGGCCAAGAAGGCGATTCCGGCGGGGTACTCGTTCTACACGTCAACGAATGGTAATGCCTGGGGCTGGGCCGTGTTCATCATGCCTTACCTCGAGCAGCAAGCGTTGTATGACCAGCTCAGGCCGACGAGTCGGCCGATCACCGACCTTTACAACAACGGGAGTTACACGCTCGCTGACAAGGCGCTGCTGCAGACGCCGATCCCGGGATATCGCTGTCCAACAGACACCGCCCCCGCTCTCAATAACCTCGTCGTTTTTGATTCCAACCGGTACGACGTCGCGACGTCCAACTATGTGGGCTGCGTGGGCGATGTGTTGTCGCCGATCGTGGACAACGACTCCGGTGGCGCGTTCGTTGGGCGGTATGACAGCCTGTCGGCCACCCGGGGCACCGGCCCTCTTGGCATCCCCCTCCGCAAGGTTACCGACGGCCTGAGTAAAACGCTCTGCGTCGGTGAGCGAGACGCCAGACAGAATGCGGCCGTATGGGCCGGTTCTGGCTCAGTAGGGTATTTCAATAGTTCGAGTGCCGCTCGGTCGCTTGGCCGGGGTTGGTACCTGATCAACTTTGATTGGGCAGCGGCTGGGTCTCCTGCGGACAAAGGCAAGAGCTTTTCGAGTGGACACGGTGGCGGCGCACAGTTCTTGTACTTGGATAATTCCATTCGGTTTATTTCCGATGTGATCGCCAGAGACCCTTTGAGGCAGATGTGCAACCGTGAGGACGGTAAAAACTATGATCCGCCGTGAGTGCCGCGAGCATCGCGTGATGGTCGGTTGGGCCGTTCCCCTCGTCGCTGGCATCGTGATCGCTATCGTGGCGTTCGGCTGCTCTGGACAACATTTTCGGACCGCGGAAGTGACGGGCACGGTGACCTACAAGGGCCGGCCGGCGCCGGGCCTCATGCTGCAGTTTATGCCACCCAATGCCGACAAACTCGGCCTCCCGCCGGCATACGGCATCACCAGGTCAGACGGCTCCTACAGGGTCGCGCGGTCGGGCGGCAAGTGGGGGGCCGTCGTCGGTCGCAATGTCATCACCGTCTCGGTCATGCCGCAGGACAAGCCGTCCGCGGTGACGATTCCGGACAAGGAGGTCAAGGACCGTTCGTTCGACGTCGAGGTGTCGGCCAAGCCGAACGTCCACGACATCGCGCTCTAGATGGCTGTGGAAAAAGCCTCGTAAATCGTATCGCAGCGATCGCCGTCATCGCCCTTGTGCTGGCTCCGTTTGCGACGTCGGCCGCCGAAGGCCAGCGGCCGAACATCCTCTTCATCATGACCGATCAGCACACGATCGGGGCGATGGGCTGTGCCGGCAATCCGCATGTCAAGACGCCCAGCCTCGACCGGCTCGCCGCCCGCGGCATGCGATTTACGAAATCGTACGTCGCCAATCCGCTCTGCGTGCCGTCGCGGGCGAGCATCTTCTCGTCGCGGACGCCGCACTCGCTCTCCATCTACGGCAACACGATGGACGCGGAGTTTCACAAAAAGAATATGCCCACGATGGGCGAACTTTTCCAGGCCTCCGGCTACGAGACGGCCTACGCCGGCAAGTGGCACGTGCATGCGGCGTTTCCCGCCTACATGGGGCGGCAGATTCCCGGATTCACCGTGTTGCCGCTCGGCGGCAGTGATCCCCGGAAGGGCGACAAGAAGACCGAGCAGAAGTCGCCGCAATGCGATCACCACATCGCCGACGCCGCCATCCATTTTCTTGGCCAGCCGCCCCCCAAGCCGTTTCTCCTGACGGTGTCGCTGCTCAACCCGCACGACATCTGCGAGTTCGACACCTACGAGGGGTTTCGCGGGGCGAGTCTGCCGACCGATACCGCGGTTCTGCCCCCCGCCCTGCCGAACCTCCGCGATTCGATGCCGATGCCGTCGGCGCTCGATCGGGAGCGACGCAAGCCGGAGCACTGGACGGAGCTCAAGTGGCGGCAGTATCTCTGGGTCTACTCCCGGCTGGTCGAGTCGTCGGACCAACTCGTCGGCCGCGTGCTCGATGCCCTCGACAAGAATGGGCTCACTTCGAATACGATCGTCGTCTTCACCTCCGACCACGGCGACATGCTGGGGACCCACGGGATGGTGTCGAAGGAGAAGCTCTACGAGGAATCGGTGGCGGTGCCCCTGATCATCGCGGCCCCTGGCACAGCGACGGGCGTGGATCGGAAGCATCTTGCGGGTGGCATCGACCTGATGCCGACATTCCTCGACTACGCCGGGATCGCGGCGCCTGAGTCGCTCGAAGGCCGTAGCCTGCGGCCGCTCGTGGAGGGGAAGACGGTGCCCTGGTGGGAGTTCATCGCCGCCGAGACCTTTCGATCCCGAGGCCCGCATGATTCGCACCGATCGGTACAAATACATCGCCTACGCCGATGGCGAGCGGCGGGAGCAGTTGTTCGACGAGGAACGAGACCCGGGCGAAACGCAGAATCTTATCGCAGATCCGGCGGTGGCCGCGGAGGTGGGCAGGCACCGCCGCCTCCTCGAGGAGTGGATGCTGGCCACGGGTGACAGGGTTGGCAAGGGCACCCGGGAACTGGAGATCCTCAAGCAGCGGGAACGGAGCCGGAACCGTGAGAAGTCGGCTGCCGATTGAGCTGCGAGGGGGGGCCATGAGCCGTGTGTTGTGCGTTGCCATGGCCGTCGTGTGGTGGGCTGCATCGGTCGCCGCCGCGGAGCCATCCCGACCGAACATCCTGCTCATTCTTGCCGACAACTGGCGGTGGCCGACCGCCGGCGTGCTCGGCGAC
>CAYSPN010000228.1:0-2008 GCA_964432895.1 uncultured Candidatus Kuenenia sp. | reverse complement strand
AACTGATTCCCGAGGCGATCTTCGCCTACTTGAAGCGAAACGCCGTCCGTGAGGAGCAACGCTACGGCATGCCTGCCGATCAGGTGATGGAGATAGGCGAACAGATCTCGATCTGAGACAGGGCAATGAATACCCACCCTGACTTGGTGGTTGTGGAACGTCTCTTCTGGCAATCACCATGATGGGCCAAGCAGCCCGTGGATAAAGTCGACCGCCGCTGGATGCGGCGGCTGTCGACCCAGGAAACCCTCGGCGTTTCCTGCGGTCGACTTCGTGGAAAAAGGTCATGGATGACTTTTTCCGCAGCCAGCTAGGATTGCCGGCCGCTGGTGGGGTCGCGTCAATCACTCCTCCCACAACCGATCAACCGAGTAGCGGTTCATCTCGAAGGTCGCAGAGTAGTACGAGAAAATGGCCGCCATCACGGTCACGTCGGGCGTGGCGGGGGTATGCAGCGTCACCTCGTACTCTCCAAAGTCGTGCGACAGCAGCTTCCGAGATCGTCCCATGCCAGTCGCACGATGTCACTGCACATGGCCGTGTAGTTGCTCGGCATCGCAAGCCACCGCGGCTCGGGCGGTCGAATATCGCGGAGGTGAACGCGTTTGATGGCGCCTACCTTCTCCAGCAGCCGCGTGAGTTCGGCGGGAGCTCGGGGGCCCATGACAGACTTCTGCAGGCTCGCTTTTTTGCCGATGACGATCCGGTCATCGGGGTCCAGCAGACTGGGTGCCGTGATTTGTTCGTGGTACCGCTGGTCAAGCTGGAGGATGGCGATCCGGTCCATCCGCTTCTTCACCCAGTCCTTGAAGTCGAACATCCGCCGCATGTCCACCAGCGGATCGGAATCGGGATCGATCCCCTGTCCATAACTCCCCTTCCCGGCTGGATTATGCTCCGTGAAGGAAAACTTCCCCGACTGGATGTAACGACGTCCCCATTTCATCGTGAATCCGAAGCACTTCCCCGGGTCATTGTCCTCGAGGTGGCTCCCCTGATTGAAGGCAAGCAGCCGCGACGTGTCGGGAGCGGCCCTCGCCGCCGGGAAGACGATTGACCTGATGACCGGGCGAATGCAGTCGTCGAGAATCTTCGATGCAAACAGCTTCGGGAGCGGTGATTTGATCTTATCGGCGTCGTATGTCAGGAGTTCGGTTGGCATGATGATCCTCCGTTTCTGTCAGGCGAATCGCTCACCGATCCGGGCCGAAAAAAATGCGGGTGGGGACGGCTGGATGCCGAGGGTGCCGGCGCTGACCGCTTCCATGAAGACCTTGTGGCCGGCCAGTGCCGAATAGATCACCTTCACGAGCGCCAGCACGGCGGCCCGCCGATCGCTGGTCGGCTTGGACGCCAGATGGTCGTAGCACTGGTGATGGATGAGCGTCAGATAATTCATCCAGCCGGTGTCGGGCAGCGGTTGATCGAGCGCCGTCACCCCCATGGCCCCTGCCTGCCGCTTGGCATCCTGCCGGGCCGCGTGATAGAGCGGCAGCAACCGGTCGATCTCGGCGACCTGCTCGTGGCGACGGGCCAGACCGGTCTTGAGGCTGGCCTGCACGGCGCTGCGGCGTTTCCACTCGTTCACGTCTGGGAGCTCGGAGTGGTAATTGAAATCGGCCTGGGGTTCCCCGAAGTTCCAGTGTGGGGCATGGTCGAATTCCGGGCTGCCGAGCAGGGCGACTCTCTGCTGGTTGAGTTCGTTGATGCGGGCCACGGCCTTGTTCACCCAGGAAATCAGCGTTGCCGTTCCCTGGTAGAAAAGGTTGGTTGGCGACGAGGCATAGACGTCGAGTCCGCCGATCTGGAGTGCCCGGCCGACCATCCCGCAGCAGTTGGTCGGGCCGGCACGCATCGTCGCGCACTTCCGGTACATGCGGCGAGGGTCCTCCGGGTCGAGGTTCAGGATTTCGAACCACCAGGTCCAGATCGCCTCGACATCGATTCCGAAGAGGTTGTCGGCGGAATCGAAGGCCACGCCACCGGCCGCCTTCACCGGGATGTCGAT
>CAYSPN010000227.1:0-2667 GCA_964432895.1 uncultured Candidatus Kuenenia sp. | reverse complement strand
CGACCGACAACGGCCCGCATTCCAACACCTGGCCAGATGCTGCTGCGACCCCGTTTCGCGGCGAGAAGAACACCAACTGGGAGGGCGGCTGGCGGGTCCCCTGCCTGGTTCGCTGGCCCAGTGTGGTCAAGCCCGGCTCCGTCTCCAACGGGGTCGTCCATCACATGGACTGGCTGCCGACCTTTCTGGCGGCCGCCGGCAAGCCTGATATCAAGCAGGATCTGCTCGACGGCTACAGGTCTCCCGCCCTTGGCCGCGAGTACAAGGTGCACCTCGACGGCTATGACCTCTCCAACCACCTCCGGGCCCCCCAAAGCACGCCGAGCCCACGGAAGGAAGTCTTCTACTTCTCTGACGACGGCGACCTAACCGCGCTGCGATATGACGCCTGGAAGTTCATTTTCATGGAACAGAAGACGCAGGGGACGCTCCGCGTCTGGATGGAGCCCTTCACGCCGCTCCGCATACCGCTGGTGTTCAATCTCCGCCGCGACCCCTACGAACGAGCCTCGATCACGTCCAACACCTATTACGACTGGATGATCGACCGCGCCTTCATGCTGGTGCCGGCACAGGCCTATGTCGGGAGGTTCCTGGCAACCTTTAGGGATTACCCGCCGCGTATGCAGGCTGCCAGCTTTTCGCTCGAAAAGGTCATGGACACGCTGAAGCAAGGGGCATCGGGTGCCCACTGATGGTTCCCTTGGCCGTGGTCAAAATGTCGCGTTGGCACGGATGCCGTACACGAAGGCGTTGTCGGTGGCGATCGCCCCTAGCCCGGGCCTGATCCACTGGACGTCGGGCGTGATGTTGAGCCAGGGCGTGGCCTGGATGTTGTAGAACCACTCGACGCCTTGGCCGTCCCGCGGGCCGAGCAGGGCCGTTGGCACCGGGCCGAACTGGTCGCTCGCCCCGACGAAAAACCAGCCGAGCCCGAACGTGTCGCCTCGCTGCCGCCCGAGAGGGCTGTAGCCACCGAGGCCCGTGCTCAAAAAGTAGCGGATCGGGTTGGGATTGCCATCGGAAAACGACGCCCGGCTGAACAGGCCCCAGCCGCGGTCAGGATTCTCGGTGAAGCGGACGAAATACTGGTCGCAACCATAGTAGAGCGTGTAGGAGTCCCAGAGTGTCGCGAGGCCGCTTCCCGGCGGCTGATAGCCCGGCTGCGGAGGGTCGAAGGTAAAGCGCAGGTCGAGTTGCTCCTCGTGCTTCCAGACGCCGCCGACGTGCTGCTGCCCCGGCAGTCCGAAAAACATCGTTTTGAACTTAATCTCGCCGCCGATGATGATGCCCTGGTTGAACAGGTCGCCGAACTGCATAAAGTCGGCTGTACGGTTCTTCGGATCCATAACAAACACCGACATTCCGCCCCAGTCGCGAGGTGAAACGACCCCGGCGGTGAAGAACGAATAGGGCATCCCGAGCAGGAACGAGGGGTTGGCGATCAGCGCCTGGTTGACGAACTGATCGGTGCCGTCGCCGCCGGCGAAGACGTCCTGGTCAAACGACCCGAGCACGTCCTTCTTCCCGCCGAACACGACCCAGTTGGGCGACAGCGGCTGCGTCAACAGAAAATTGGTGATGTAGGGCACGCCGGGATTGTTCGGCCGAGGCGGCAGGAGTGCCGGGAACACCGCCGGCGTGAAAGCGCCCGTCCGCAGCGACACGTTGCCATACTCGCCATACCACTGCTCGGCCCGCACGAGCAGCCGACCATGCGGCATGCCACCGAACTTCTCGAGATCAACGACCGCGTCGTATTCGCCTCGGCCGGTGTAACGGAAGACGTCGCCCTGCCCGAGCGGCGGAGGCACCGGCTGGTCGATGCCGCCGGCGAGTCCGAAGCCAAACTGCGTCACCCGACCGCCAAACGTAATGCCCGACTCCTTCGTCGGGAACAAGCGATCGAAGGCGTCGCCCGTCACCGTCTTGGGGCCGAAGAAATCAGCGCCTTCTCCCGGCGGGCCATCGGCTGCACCAGGGGCTTCCTCGTAGGGCGGCGGTGCCGGATCGTCGGGAAGCAGATCGATGGAATACGGGTAGGCGAGCCGTTCGGTGACGACCTGCGTGTCGGTGGCGGCAGCGACTGGGCCATCCTGGGCGTCGCTGCGCATCGCCACCAGCGTCAGGAGCAGTCCGACGATGATCGAGGTGCGGGTGATTTTCATGACGTACGTTCTCAGACGTGGTTTCTCAGTAGGCGGCGACGATCTGGGCTCGCACCAGCAGGCCGGTCTGACCGGCCACGAAGCCGGTCCGGTTCTGGCCGGCCGGGGAGTTTTCCAGCCAGGCGGCATCGCACGTGAAAAAGAGGTTGTCCTTCCCCGGGAGGAAGAACCGGTTGAAACCACCGCCCAGTTCATAGCCCGAGCCATAGGCTCCCGTGACGTACGACGTGCGGGCATAGACTTCCGTCTCACGAGGCACCACAAAATAGCCTCCCTTGACGAAGCCTCCGAAGGCCGACGTGGAGGCGATCGGCAACGGCCCCGTGCCCTGCAGCCCGAGTAGATCCTGAAAATACAGCTCCGACGACAAGCTCACGCCGCGATACTTCCAGGCCAGATCGATCGCTGCCAGCGAGACGTCGTAGGAGAGGAGCGTGACACCGGGGGCAAGCGCGTTCGGCGTCGTGATGATCGTGCCGTCCGAAAGTCGAATGGGGGA
>CAYSPN010000226.1:0-2655 GCA_964432895.1 uncultured Candidatus Kuenenia sp. | reverse complement strand
CTTGAGAAGCTGCCCTTCCACGCGGCTGCGGATCGTGACGGTGTTGTAGGCGACGACCGCCCCGAGTCCGTTGAGATAGAGATCCAGGTCTGCCTGCCGGGCCGCTGCGACCGTCACCGGCACCACCCGCGGTACCACGGCTTTTGCCTGGGGTGGCTCGGGACGGATCAGTGCGACCGCCCGCTCCACGATCCTAGGGTCAAGGGAGTAGGCCGTTCCCGCCGCCGCGGCCACCGCGAGCCACAACGCCGTGGGCCACCACGACCGGCGGCGTGGCGGAGCGGATACCCGCGACGGTTCGGCGTTGGCCTGTTCTGGCAGCATTGGCAACGCAGTCGGAAGGACAGCTGGAAGCCCAGGGCCTCCCCGTGCAGGAGCGCACGGTTCGAAGAGGTCGATCTCGTGGAAAAAGGCCGTGGAGGGCTTTTCCCCGAGCTTCAGCGTACCGCACCGCCCGCCCTGCTTCAACGAGGGGTCAGCCCGCCACGAATCCTCTGAGCGCGGCGAGGTTGCCACGATCCTGGTCGGGGCAGGGCTTTCCATCAGGCCCCTCCTTCGGTGTCTCCAGGATCAGCGGAATCGTCGCCAGCTTTGGGTGGTTCATGATCAGCCGGAAGGCGTCGGGGCCGATTTTCCCCATTCCAATCGCCTCGTGGCGGTCGACCCGTGAGCCACGTTCCCGCTTCGAGTCGTTGGCATGGATCACCTTCAGTCGTTCGAGGCCGATCGTGGCATCGAACTCCGCCAAGGTGCGATCGAGCTCCTTCTTAGGCGACAGGCCGTAGCCCGCGGCGAACACATGGCAGGTATCGAGGCAGACCGCTACGCGGGCGGCATGGCCGGCAGCATCGATCGTCTTGATCATGGCGGCAATTTCATCGAATGAGTTGCCGAGACAGGAACCCTGGCCCGCCGTCGTCTCGATGAGGATGCCCGAGGAGAGACCGCGGGTGCGGGCGAGCGCCGATGCGATGCCATCTGCGGCCCGTTGCACTGCCTCGTCACGTGGCTGTTCGCCTGCGGCGCCGGGATGGGCCACCACCCAGGGAATGTCGAGCTGGGCGGCCCGTTCGAGTTCCACGACGAGGCCGTCGATTGATTTCTTTCGCAGCGATGGATCCGCAGCTGCTGGGTTGATCAGATACGAATCGTGAGCCACCACGAGCGATAGCCCCGCCGCCTTCACCGCGGTCTTGAAAGCCTCCGCAGCGGCGGCGTCGATCGGCGAGACATCCCAGCGGTTGATGTTGCGGGTGAACACCTGCAGGCAATGGCAGCCGGTCTCCACGGCACGCTCGACCGCCCGGCTCAGGCCGCCGGCGATCGACTGGTGGGCGCCCACCACCCGCTCACCACCACCGCCCCGGGGTGTGGCGGGGTTGGGAGGGGCTTTCCGCGTGCGATTCCGGACTGTTTTCTGCGGTGTGTTCGGCTTCATGCGGCTCTGGTGAGAAGACGATGGCGTAGGTGGGGGCTGGAGCAGTGTATGGTTTTCTGGCAGTTTGGACCGGCTGTGGCCGTGGTAGTGTGCCGTCGCCACCGCTCGAGCCGAGAATCGGTTTTGACGGGCCGACCGCGGCCCGTACACTTCGAGTGTTCCGGGTGAACATCTTCAAAAGGCCTCGGCCGTGGGCAACATCGTGTCGTTTATCGTTGCGGGAGCCGTCGCCGTCCTGGCCGGCACGGCGATCGCGGTAGCCCTGCGGCCGATTCGTGCTGCGCGACGTGCCGAGCAACTGGCCCGCATTCAGCGGGACTTCCACCGGCAACGGGAACAGTTGGAGGCCAAGTTCATCGACCGGGCCGCCGCCAGTGGCAAGCCGCGGGGCCTGATGTGGACGAACGTCGCGTTCGACGACGACGTGATCTATGTCCGTGACCGCCGCAACCGGAGCCTGAAGGCGCTCGTGGCGATCGAGGTGAGCTTCGAGGCAGTGGAAGGGGGCGGCATGGAAGATGTCGAGGCGGTGTCGAACGTGCGGGCCGCCACGGCGGAATTCCTCTACGACGGCACTCGCTGGTGCACGGCGGGCCGCGTCTATTTCAACCTCGCGCCGTCGGCAGCCGTGAAGTATCTCAGCGCCGACCTTGAACTCGTGGCCGAAGAGCACGCCGCGGCTCGAACCTGACGCTCCGCGACAAGCAGGTGGCTGACGCAGGCGTGGCAGGCCAGGCAGGCTGCGGCGAGCGTGCCGGTTGTGCCATGAAGGCGGCGAACAAGGCTCCCTGCTACCGATACAAGCGGAAAGGGGGCAGCGTGTGAGTGGCGTTCGTGGTGGCGTTCGCGCCAAGATGATCATGGTCGCGGTGCTCAGCCTGGCGGTCGTGCTGGGCGAGCGCGCCGTGCCGGCCGCCGAAGGGGTGGCGACGCCGGCGCCCACGATGGCGTTGGCTCCCGCGGTGCCTCCCGAGCGGATTGCGGAGGGCCATCTGCGTCGGGCTCGCGAGCTCGCCGCCTCCTCCTGCGACCTGGCCAAGAAATGTGATTGGCACGCGGTCGATGGCTATTACACGGCCTGCGAGGAGGCATGGAACGCCATCTGGACCTGTCCGTGGTCGCCTGAGATTCTCTGTGAAGCCTCGACGATCTATGCCGATGCGTTGCAGGGACTCCTCGAATCCGCCCACTGCCATGGCCGGCTCACGGGGCAGGGG
>CAYSPN010000225.1:0-6100 GCA_964432895.1 uncultured Candidatus Kuenenia sp. | reverse complement strand
GTCCTTCGCGGCCTTCGGCGGCGCGGCTGGCCAGCGGGCCGACACCTGGACAACGGCGATCAGCGAGACGGAGATCTACAGCGTGCAGGGACAGTTCGGCAAGACGCCGGGCGTGAAGAAGAACACCGCCCCGTCGGGCGGCACATCATCGACAGTGCCCGGTTCGACGAGCATCCTGCCGCCACTGCGGATCGGCGTGATCCGCAGGTAGCCCATCTGCTGGTAACGACTGCTGCCCGTGCCCGGGGTTGCTGTTACCAGCGGGCCTCGACGCCCAGATTGGCGCCCTGCAGGAAGATGCCGCCGTTGTCGTTGATGCCGGTGCCGCTCGACGCCACGTTTCCGAAGTCGTATTGCGTGGGGGCGAGCGTGGAATTGGTCAGCCAGATCAGGTTGTAACCGGCTCGCAGGCCCCAGACCTCGGTGAGTCGGTAGATCAACGTGCCGTTTAAGTTGCCGATGAAGCCGACGCCGGTTTCACTCGCGGAGACGGGGCCGCGTTGCGGTCCCGAAATCGTGCCTACGATTGGATCAGCCGACTGGTAGCCGCTCGTGCCGCAGACGGCCGTTTTCCACCAGCCCTCCACAGCCCAGCGTTGCCACTCCCGGCGGCCGCGCATGCCGATCTGGGGACCGAAGTAGTTGGTCGATGACCGCACGTTGTAGCTGGCCGACTCGGGCGGATCACAGCAATCCATGGTGAGATTGGCCTGCTCGTCGAGCCCGGCCCAGACGAAGCCGGCCAGGTAGTTGATGCAGTGGCAGTTTGGCTGACAGTTCGTGAGACGGCAGCGGGTCGGGCCGCACTCCTGGCAGCAGTCGTAGCGGAAGAGATTGAATTCCGCCATGTTGAGCGTGGAGAAGTAGGTGGCCCGCGCCGAGTCGGCGTCGTTGAAGTTGTTGACCACGGTGCCAAGGGGCGACGGCGCATTAAGGGTTCCCGGTCCGGTGGCCGTCGCGCTGCCAAACATTCCATAGACACCGAGGTAGCCTACCTCCCACCCATAGGTGTCGGTGAACAGTTCACCGTAGAAGACCCGCACGCCCATGGCTGTGGACGGCTGCAGGTCCTGAACGCTCATGAGCGGCGATCCGGTATCGGATACGACAAGCGGTTGGTTGCCGGCCTGATTGTTTCGCTGCAGGAAGAGCAGGTCGAAGATGGCGTAGTGGGTCCATCCTGGGCAGCAGCAGCAGCGACGGAGTTCCTGCATGCAGGCATCGTCTGCAGTCGGCACCTCGTCGAACGGATCGGCAGGCAATGGTCCATTCACCGCGACAGCCGGAGCCTCTGCTGCTTCGTTGAGCAGCGGCCCCCCAGTGCCATCACCGCGAGACATTTCCGTCAGGCCACAGCAGGCGATGAGTGCCATACCCGCGATGCCCCAGGCCTGCCGATATGCCGCCCTCATAGTCGCCGCCCCTTCAATGTCTGGTTCAGTGCCGCACCGTCCGCCGTAGGCACGACTGAATATTCGTCCTCACAGGTACGACAGATAGAGCCTCCACCGCCACGGGTGGGGTCTCGCAATCTGGGAAGACCTTGCAGGCAGAGATGCCCTCAACGGCCTGGTACGCTGATGGAACGGGCGTTTTACGGGTTTCGCCGGCCGGCCGCTGGCACGGCATTCCCGAACCGGATAGGCTTTGAGGACGGCCGTGGTACGCCGCGGATCGTCCGCTCCCCTGGGAATCACACTCGATATGGACCAGTACCGTCGCATCCAGAACGCCAAAAAGGGCGACATCCACATCGTGCTCTTCAAGGACAAGAAAATCCTCGACGACACGGTGCTCGACGAGATCAAGACCGAGATCAACCGACTGATGGGCAACGCCGCCGGTCCGGACATGCTCCTCGACTTCTCAAACGTCGAGTTCATGTCGAGTGCCATGCTGGGCCTGCTCGGACAACTCCATCGCAAGATCGGGGCGGGAAAGGGTCGGCTGAAGATGTGCGGGATTCGTCCGGAGATCTTCCAAGTCTTCAAGCTCACGAACCTCGACAAGCTGTTCAAGATCTATCCCGACGCGCCCGCCGGTCTGGCGGCGTTCGAAGCCTGAGCTCGCACGTATCGGGGAAGGCACGGCGATGAACCCAGACGTTTCGGCCCAGCCTGCAGCTGCAGCCGTCAGGGCGGCTTCAGGGCCCGCCGTCGACGTCGTGATCGCCGAAGACAGCCGCATCCAGGCAAAGATGCTGATGCGCCGGCTCACCGAGGCCGGTCACACCGTCCGCTGGGGCGAGACCGGTGCCGACGCGCTCGCTCTGGTCCGCGAACGGCGGCCGGACATCCTCGTCTCCGACATCGAGATGCCGGTGATGACCGGCTACGAGTTTTGCAAGGCGGTGAAGACCGATCCTTCGCTCAAGACCTTGCCGTTCATCCTCCTGTCGACGCTGGCCGATCCGATCGACATCATTCGCGGACTCGACTCCGGGGCCGACAACTACGTCACGAAGCCGTACGAGCCCGACTTCCTGCTCGGCCGCATACAGTCGCTGCTGGCCACGCCGCTCGACGGTAGCGAGGACGATGCCGAGGCAGCCACGCTGGAGGTGACGCTCGCCGGCCAGCAGTTTCGCGTGAAGGCCGGTCGCCAGCAGGTGCTCAATCTGCTCGTGTCGACGTTCGAGAACGCCGTCGCCAAGAATCAGGAACTGGTCGTCGCCAATGAGGATCTCTCGGTCGCCCGCGATAATCTGCAGCGGACCAACGCTGAACTCACCGAGCTCAACGACCGCATCTCTCAGATCAACGCGCAGATGGTCCGCGATCTGGAGGCGGCGGCCAAGGTACAGCAGTCGCTCCTTCCGGCTGCCCACGTGACGCTCCCGTCCACGCATGTGGCGTGGCGGTATGTGCCGTGCCACAGCCTCGCCGGCGACTTTCTCAACGTTTTTCCGCTCGACGACGAGCACGCCGGGCTGTTCGTCGTCGATGTCAGCGGGCATGGAGTGCCCTCCTCGCTGATGGCGGTGACCGTGGGGCGGTTTCTCACACCGAAGGTTTCAGACCAATCGTTGCTCGTTCGGCAGGGAGCCGACGGCCGGATTGTCATCGTTCGGCCGGCCGAAGTGGCCACGCAGCTCAACCGGCTCTTTCAGGCCGACGAGTTTTCGGGACTCTATTTCACGATGCTCTACGGCGTCTTGCACCTGCCAACGGGCCGTCTCGATTACGTCTCCGGCGGTCATCCGGCGCTGGTGCGGGTGCCGGCTGGCGGCGCTCCCGAGTTTCACCCCGTCGAAGGCTTTCCGATCGCCTTCGTTCCAGACGTGGAATACGACCAGCAGACGCTGCAGTTGGCGCCGGGTGATCGAATCTACCTCTATTCGGACGGCGTGCCTGAGGCGATGGACAAGGATCGGCAGCAGCTTGGCGATGAAGCGCTGGCTGGCGTGCTGGCGTCCACGCGGGCACGGCCGCTGGAGGAGAGCGTGGGTGAGCTTCTGCAGCGTGTCGAGGACTGGTGCCGCCCGATCGGCCCGCTCGACGACGTCTCGATCCTCGGCGTCGAGTGGCGTCCGTAGCGACGGTCGAGTTGCCCGAACCGCCGGGGACGGCAGAAGTCTCGTCGCGGAGGTTTTTTCTCCTTCCATGACCTGCGGCAGTGCACTCCCCATCAGGTCGAAAAACCCTAACGCTCCTCGAGCTTCCGCCGATCCCCGGCTTCTCAATCGCCCAAGCCGCCGGGGACGAGCATCACCGCTGCTTGGGTCGGTAGTAGCTGCAGCCGGCGCCGGTCAGGCGTTCGTATCCCGTGTCCATCCCGATGAGCGTCTCCGCGCCCCCCAAGAAAAGCGCACCGTCGGGCCGCAGGACTCGCCGCATCCGCTCCACGAGTGCCGCACGGGTGGCAATGTCGAAATAGATCATCACATTGCGAACGAACACGACGTCGCAAGGGGGCATCATCGGCCAGGTCGCGTTGAGATTGAGCGAGCGGAACTCGACGAGCCGGCGGCAGTCCTGTGAGATGCTCCACTTTCCCTGAAGCGGCCGGAAATATTTTTGCAGCATCGCGGGCGGCAGGCCGCGGGCGGCTTCGAGCTCGCTGAATATGCCCTCGCGGGCCCGTGTCAGCACGGTTTCCGAGAAGTCGGTGGCGATGATCCGCACCTGCCACGTGTCGAGCAGCCCGCGGAAATGCTCGTTCAGCAGCATGGCGAGGCTGTAGGGCTCCTGTCCGGTGGAGCAGGCAGCGGACCAGAAGGTGAGCTGTCGCTGGGCAGCCCGGCGGGCGACCAGTTCCGGAATCAGCACGGTGCGGAGTGTTTCGAACGGACTCTTGTCTCGAAAGAACGAAGTCTCGTGCGTCATCATGGCGCTGAGGACGTCGCGTTCGAGCGTGGGATCAATCCCCTTGCGCATCCGATCGATCAGCGTGTCGAGGCTGGGGATCTTCCGCTGGTGGACGATTGGCATCAGCCTCGCCACGACGAGGTATTCCTTTGTGCCATCGATCACGACGCCAGTGCGCTTGCGAAGCAGGTCGCAGAGAAAGGTGAACTGGGCCGCGCCGACCTTCATGCGAGCCTTTCCCGGGCGTCAGCCGCCCCGACGCTTCAGCCGTAGTGCCACTTCGACCCCAATCTGCGAAAGCGGCAGGATGGCATCGGCCAATCCCGCACGCACGACCTCTCCTGGCATTCCCCAGACCACGCTCGTGAATTCGTCCTGGGCGATCACCGTTCCCCCAGCCTCGACGATCTGCCGTGAGCCCTGCATACCGTCGCGGCCCATTCCGGTGAGCACGATGCCGAGCGTGCCGCCCCCCCAGATGCGTGCCGCCGACCGGAACAGCACGTCGGCGGCGGGACGGCAGGAATTCTCAGGCGGGTCGTCGGTGAGTCGCGCCCGGAGCGTGCTGCCATCGCTGCTGAGTTCGAGATGGCGGCCGCCCGGCGCGAGCAGAATGTCGCCCGGACGAATCTCCTGGCCCGCCTGTGCCTCGCGGACGGGGGCGTTGCAGAGCTTGGCAAGACGCTCGGCCAGCTGCGCGGTGAAGAACGCCGGCATGTGTTGTACGATCAGCACCGGCACCCGGGCAGAGGCAGCGAACGCCGGCAGCACCTCGGCGAGCGCCGTCGGCCCGCCGGTCGATACGGCGATAACGATGCCCTTGATCGCCTCCCTCCGCGTCGGTATCGCAGGGCGGGCGGTGACGGGCGGGGCAGCACGCGTGGCCGGGGCACCCCGGGGCACGAGCGTTTTGATCTTCACGATCACGTCGTCGCGGATTCTGGCGGCGACCTCCTCGGCCGTCTGTGCCGCGGGCTTGGCCACGTAGTCGTTCGCACCGGCGAGCAGCGCGTCGAGCGTGGCCTTCGAACCCCTTTCCGTCAGGCTCGAGAACATCAGCACGGGCAGCTTCGGGTGCAGGCGGCGAATCTCCCGTAGCGTGGAGATCCCGTCGAGCACGGGCATTTCGACGTCGAGCAGCACGATGTCGGGTGGACTGGCGGCAATGCTTGCAAGCGCGACCTGACCATTGATGGCCGTGCCGGCGACCCGCAGGTCAGGATCCGCTCCCAGCGTTGCCGACAACACGCTGCGGATCGTGGCCGAGTCATCGACGACGAGCACGCGGATCGGGCCTCGCCCGCCGGCAGCCGAGGCCTCGGCCGCTGTGCAGACACCGAGGGATACGAGCTTCCGAGCCAGCGCCTCGGGCGTGAACGGCTTGGCGAGATAATCATCGGCGCCTGCGGCGAGTGCGGCCGCAATACGGTCCTTGTCGTTTTCGGTGGAGATCATCAAGAGCTTCAGATCGCGATGGGCGGGAGACGCCCTCAGCCTGCGCAGGAGTTCGATGCCGTCCATCACCGGCATGTGCCAGTTGATGGTGACAAGATCGGGACGGCCCGATGTGGAGAGCGCAGCAAGCGCTTCCAAGCCATTGGCCGCTTCCGTGCAGTCGAACCGCAGATCACGGAGCGCCCGTGCGAGGATACTGCGGCTCGGTTTCGAGTCGTCGACGACAAGCGCACGCACGGCCAGATCCTCCCTGACTATCCATCAGTCCGTCAGGACCGCCTGTATTCGTCGACCAGCCGCTGCAGGGCCTGCGCCATCCGGGCGAGTTCCTGGGAGGA
>CAYSPN010000224.1:0-1968 GCA_964432895.1 uncultured Candidatus Kuenenia sp. | reverse complement strand
GGCTCTACAACCTCTACCTCTTCGGAATGCTGTTCGTGATTGGGGGGGCGCTCTCGGCCTATGGAAAGCCTGGCTGGACCGCTGGCTTGCGGGACTACTGCGTGGTTAGTGCAACATTGTTTCTGTAAATCGCCGGTGTGTTCCTGACCGAAGCGAGCTTGCGAGCCGAGGGAAGGAACACACCGGCGGCGTGACTTGAAGAGGTGGGCCATCGAGGTTTTCTTGGAAGTGTCTTAAGCCACCAAGAAGGAACCTGCGATGACCCACCAAGATGAATGTCCAGCGATCGACGACCTCACAGCCCTGCTCATCGAGCACGGTCCAGCCGCCATGGCCACCGCCCTCGCCACGCTCATGAATCACGCGATGCAGATCGAGCGAGAACAGGTGCTCCAAGCCGAGTCTCATCAGCGAACTGCCGATCGTCAAGGCTACGCCAACGGATTCAAGCCGAAGACCCTGAAGACCCGCGTTGGCGAGATCGATCTGCGGATCCCGCAGACCAGGAACTACCGCGACGAGAACGGGCGGCCGTTCTACCCGAAGTCGCTCGAGCGGGGCGTCCGGAGCGAGCGGGCGATGATCCTCGCCATGGCCGAGATGTATGTCCAAGGCGTCAGCACCAGGAAGGTCACCGCCGTCGTCCAAGAACTGTGCGGGCTGGAGGTGACGTCCACACAAGTCAGCCGCGCCGCTGCTCAACTCGATGAACAGTTGGGGGCCTGGCGGAACCGTTCGATCGGCCAGATCACTTACCTCGTTCTCGATGCCCGCTACGAAAAGGTCCGTCACGACGGGGCAATCGTGTCCTGTGCCCTCCTCACGGCAATCGGCGTCGGCCCTGATGGCAAGCGGAGCATCCTTGGCTGTAGCGTGCAGCTGTCCGAGGCCGAGACCCACTGGCGGAAATTCCTTCAAAGCCTCTTGGATAGAGGCATGCATGGCGTGAAGCTCGTCGTCAGTGACGACCATGCCGGGCTGAAGGCCGCCAGGCAGGCCGTCATGCCGGGGGTGCCATGGCAACGCTGCCAGTTCCATGCGATCCAGAACGCCATGGCCCATGTGCCGAAGGTCGCAATGCGAACGGAAGTCGCGAGGGACCTCCGTCGCATCTTCGATGCCGACGAGACCGCCGAGGCCGAGCGGCGGCTCCGCGATGCGGTCACCCGCTATCACAAGACCGCGCCGCAGCTCGCCGCATGGCTCGAGGAGAACGTTCCCGAGGCCCTCACCGTCCTCCGGATCCCCGCCGCACACCGCCGACGTCTTCGAACGACCAACGGCCTCGAACGGCTCAACAAGGAGATCAAGCGAAGGACACGGGTTGCAACCCTCTTCCCGAACGAGGCCTCGCTCCTGAGGCTCGCCTCCGCCGTCCTCTCCGAAATCAGCGACGACTGGGAAACAGAACGTGCCTACCTGAACATGGAAGCCAGATGACCCACCTCTGAAAACCGCGGTTTACAGAAGAGATGTTGCTTTATCGCCGTTTGAGCTATGCGAAACGCTGTTCAAGTCGCGTAGCGACGGCTAAAAAAGCCAATCCATTCGCGATGGCCGATGTCCAAATCGGAATGTTCGCCGAGGCAGGACCTCCGTAAATCGCAAGGCTGGCATAACCGGAGGGGAGTACCCTAAGTTAGAAGTATGGTGCCGAAGGAGTGCCCGAGTCAATCGGACAAGGAAGTTCGGTGGACGTGGATTACCCCCGTGTTCACTGCACGCATTTCCTCCGCCTTGCTAGGCCTACGACATAAGTGGATCGGTGTTCTCGGGCTCCTGGAGATATGCACATGGTGAGTGGCGTTCTATCCAAGTCCGTGAGGATGGGCCGTGCAGGTTTTTTTGGTGCCATGGCGTCGTTTCTACCAGGCGAGGTCGCTATGGAGTTGATGTCCGCCGGCGTTGAGCCATCTGTGCTCGCAGTCACCATGGCTTGGACTGCCGTGCTGGCGATGGGCTGTACCG
>CAYSPN010000223.1:0-1722 GCA_964432895.1 uncultured Candidatus Kuenenia sp. | reverse complement strand
CGATGAGCGAGGAGACGATCATGAAGAAAGCGACGGCGGCCGCCTCCTGATACTTGCCGCTGGAGACGGCTCCAATCACGGCAAGCGCGACGAGTGCATTCATCCCCGCCTTGCCTGCAAGCAGGTCGTGCGTGGCCGCCGCGATCAGCGGCGTTGCCAATAGCGCCACCGCCGCCGCCGCCGGGAGGGCGGCAAAGAAGGGCTGCTTCCAGAGCAGGTTGGCCGCGAGCGCACAGAGCAGGAGCGTGCCGCCGACGAGCGTGGCGAGGATCTGCAGTTTGAGGCCACGGCTCAGTCGCGGCGCGGCGTGAGCGATCGGTGTGCCGCCATCATCGTGACGCGGCCGCCGGGCTGGCGGGCCTGCATGATCGGTCATCACTGCCGTGGACACGATTTTATGGTCTCCGGAAATCCTGGCTGAACTCGAGTCTTGCCGCCGAGTCTCTAATGTGCGGGCTGCGTGTCACCGCTCCGATCGTTCTCTCAATCATAGTTGGCGAGAAGCGTGAAACAAAAACCGCGGCCGCCCGAAGGCGGCCGCGGCATGTCGGACTCTCACACGAGGGACTGGCAGGCAGAGATCACTCGACCGCGCCACCGCCCTTGCCCAGATTCTGACCATTGCCAAGCTGGCGGACCCAGATCTTGTTCCGGATTTCCTTGGCATAGGCGCTGTCGTTCAACCTGTACGTGGAGGCCGAAGTGCCTTCCCGGAACCCACCGATGAAACCGTCCGGCTCGTCATTGAGACCGGCCTCATCTTTGACCCTCGCGACGTGGCCGTCGGCGAAGAGCATCTGGACAGACCCGCCCACGTACAAGCCGTCGCCGCTCTTCCGACCGCCGACGAGCGGCACCAGGTCGTTGAGTTCGTGCAGCCGGTCGGCAGGTTCGTCGGTCGCACCGGCGATGCCGATGTCGGCGGCGACGTTTCCTTCCGGGACCGCCGACATACCGTCGGTGAACGACTCGACCGTGAAGTCGCCTGCCTTCAGGAGCGGCGGATTGCCGTCGGCACCGGTGAGCCCCGCGAACGTGTTGACAGCTTCGGCATAGGCCTCGGTGACCGAGGCGTCGTTGCCGTCGCCATTGCGGGAGTTGCCCACGCAGGCGATCAGATCCCGGCTCACCGTGGTCTTCATCAGCTTCGACTCGCTGAGCGGGCCGTCGCCATCCAACGGGCACTTGCCGGGGTCTCCGCCTTTCGCTACCGAGTTGAAGTCCATGTCCGACGGCACGGTGCCGTTCGAGCCTTGAACGTCGCCCCGGCTGAAGTGCCACGTGGTGCAGAAGTTGGTGTTGTAGCCATCGTCCCAGATCTTCTGCTTCTGAGCCGCGGTCGTGACGTCTTTCGGAGCGTCTGAGCCGCCGCCGAAGTACACGTTATCTGTTTTTCCCTTCCAGCGTTTCCCGTTGCCTTTACCGGTTTTGTTTACCGCCCCGGTGTAGTCGCCCACCTTTTCGTTGACCTTCGAAGGGTTCGAGGCGTCGAGGGCCTTGCCGGGGTTGACGACCTTGTTCTTGATCACGTCAGCCACCCAGCCGACGCGGCGCACGTCGCCGTCGCGGAGGTGGTCGAAGGCACCGGTCGACAGTTGGCCGCGCTCGGCGACGTCCTGGTCGGCGGTGATAAGGAACGACCGGCCGAACCCGCCGAGGGAGGTGTTGGCACCCGCGGCAATCGCAGACTGCCGGGCTGCGGAGAGA
Organism: uncultured Candidatus Kuenenia sp.; assembly: GCA_964432895.1. Classification (GTDB taxonomy): domain Bacteria; phylum Planctomycetota; class Planctomycetia; order Pirellulales; family UBA1268; genus CAMCQY01. The sequence goes on along the minus strand of CAYSPN010000223.1, from coordinate 15 downwards.
GCCGGCAACAACAGG
>CAYSPN010000222.1:0-2281 GCA_964432895.1 uncultured Candidatus Kuenenia sp. | reverse complement strand
GCGGGCCTGAGGAAACGCCCGCTCGATGCGGTCGATCGCTGTCGCCAGCGCAGGCCCCTGCAGTTCCGGCGACAGATCGACCTTCGTCTTCTTCATCACCATCTGTGGCAGCGATCGCGCGAGGCTGTCGATGCTCGTGAGTCCCTTGCCGGCACGGCCACTGCCAGTTCCGTCGGTGCACATCCGCTCAAGCACGAGCGCCATCGCCACGAAGCTGTCGCGAACGAGCACCACGCGGGGATCGATCACGCCGCCGTTGCCCTCGCCGCCGAGGATCGCGTTCGATGCGAGCATCGCATCGACCACGTTCGCCTCGCCTACAGCCGACACCTGACAAACCGCGCCGTACCGGGCGGCGATCAACGCCGCCATCCCGCTGGTGGAGCAGTTCACCACGATCGGCCCCGAGCCTTTTGCCAGTGAGCCCTTCGCGAGCACGGCCTCCACCGCGAGTGCGAGCGTTGCCTCCTCGCCGATGTATCGCCCCTCGGCCGTGGCGATTGCCAGCCGGTCGGCGTCGGGATCTTGAAAAAAGCCGACGTCGGCGCGGGCCGCGGCAATCCGCGGCAGCATGTCCGCGAGGTTGTCGGCCGTCGGCTCCGGCATGTGCTCGAAACGGCCGTCGGGCTCGCCCCCCTCGATCACGACGTCGCAGCCAAGATGCTCGAGCAGCGGCCGCGCCACACGACTGCCCGCACCGTGGCCCGAGTCGAGCCAGACCCGCGGCCGGCAGCGGCGGATCGCCTCCACGTCGACCGTCTGCGCCACGAGCGCGACGTGGGCGGGACCGCCGTCGACCGTCCGAACGGTTCCCGATTGTGCTGCGGCCTGCCCCGCAGGCTCAGTACCGGAGGCCGTCGCCTGAAATCGGCGGAGCACCTCAACGCCGGCGGCGGCCGGCAGCACGCGGCCTTCCGCGGAAAAAAGCTTGAGCCCGTTGTAGGGGGCCGGGTTGTGGCTGGCGGAGATCTGCACGCCGCCTGCGGCCCGCTCCTGCCGCACCACGATCCCCACCGTCGGTGTGGCGGCGATGCCACAGTCGATCACATCGCGGCCCGATCGCGTGAGCCTCTCGGAGATGGCCGCCGCCAAGAGCGGCCCGGAGGTGCGGCCATCGCGACCGATCACGATCGGCCCGGCGGGCAGCGTCGCGGCAAAGGCGGCGACATAGCGAACAGCCACCTCGGGCGTGAGGCTGCCGCCCACGATGCCGCGGAGCCCGGAGACGCTGACGATGAGCGGGTCACTGCCTGAGTTGCCCATGAGGCCTCACTGTGATGATTCCGAGGTGTGATCGCGGTCGATGATTCTGGGTGGTGAACCTGGCGGGGCCGGGAGTATAAACCGCAGGGCGAAATCAGCACGCAGATCGCCGACTGGATTCAGCACGCACGCCCGTCATTCCCTCGAACTTCCACCGCCGCAGGCCGGAGTTTTCCTTATGTCGACCGTCCCAGCCGCCTCTCACGCACCCCGCCTTGCCGCCATCGATGTCGCCCTCGCGGCTGGCACGATCACCGATCACTCCGCCCGCACGATGCGAGACTGGCTCACGCAGCCCCGCTACGCGGAGTTTGCCGGAGAGTTGGCAACGCGGATCGATCGGGCGGCGAAAGAGCCGGCCACGTGGAAGGAACTCGACGACGTGTATTGGACGGTGATCCCGTTCGGCACCGGCGGCCGCCGCGGGAAGATGTATCCGGTCGGCTCCAACGCCATCAACGACCGCACGATCGGCGAGAGCGCGCAGGGTCTTGCCGACTACGTGCTGAGCGTCATGCCCGCCGGCGAGTCGCCCTCCTGCGCGATCGCCTACGACACCCGCCACCGCTCCGAGCACTTCGCGAAGCTCTGCGCCGAGGTGCTCCTCGCGGCCGGCTTCAAGATCTTTTTCCTCCGCGGCTTCCGCAGCACCCCGGAACTGTCGTACGCCGTTCGCCACACGCAGAGCACCTGCGGCATCATGGTGACGGCCAGCCACAATCCGCCCAGCGACAACGCCGTGAAGGTCTACTGGGCCGGCGGCGTGCAGGTGCTCCCGCCCCACGACAAGGGGATCATCGACCGCGTCATGCGGTGCGACGCCGTCCGCCGCGAGAGCTTCGACGCTGGCGTCGCCGCCGGCCGCGTGCAGTTCGTGGAGCAGGAGATCGACCCCGCCTTCGTCGCGGCGGTGCTCAAGCAGTCCACCGCCGGCTCACGGGATGTCTCCATTCTTTACACGCCGCTGCACGGCGTGGGTGCGAGTGCCGTCGTGCCGGTGCTCAAGGGCGCCGGCTTC
>CAYSPN010000221.1:0-1544 GCA_964432895.1 uncultured Candidatus Kuenenia sp. | reverse complement strand
CGGCCGCGAGGGTAGGATTCGAGTTATGGCCAAGTCGATTCCCAACGAGATTCAGCTCCTCCCCAGCCTGCTCGACCGGCTGCTCGACGACTATCCAGAGGAAAGCCGGGAGCCGGCGTGGCGGGAGGTGCAGGTGGTCCGCTTGCTCAAGACGAGCCTCTGCCGTGACCTGCAAAACCTGCTCAACGCCCACCGGCTGCTGGCGACGATTCCCGAGGTGTACTCCGAGCTGAAAACCTCGCTGCTCAACTACGGGCTGCCCGACCTGCAGAGCATGGAGGTTCGGGAAGACCACGACCTCGGACTCTTGTGCCGGCTCATCGAGGAATCGATCCAGGCCTTCGAGCCCCGTCTCCAGGGCGTGCGAGTGCGGCCCGTCATCGACGCAGAGGGAAAGAAGCCGATCGACCGCCGCGTGCGATTCGAGATCGAGGCCGTGCTCGTCGTGGAGCCGTTGCGGGAGCCGGTGCTGTTTTCCTCGTCACTCGACGTGGCCAGCGGGGAGTTCGCGGTGGAGGGTGCAAAATGAGCGATGACCTGCTTCCCTACTATGACCGTGAGCTGGCGATCCTGCGGTCGCTGGCGGGCGAGTTTGCCGAGCGGCACCCAAAGATCGCGGGCCGTCTCAGCCTCGGCCGCGATGAGTCGCAGGATCCGCACGTGGAGCGGATGCTGCAGGGCGTCGCGTTTCTGGCGGCTCGCGTGCAGAAGCGACTCGACGACGACTACCCGGAACTCACCGACGGCCTGCTCGATCTTCTTTATCCCCACTACCTGCGGCCCGTGCCATCGCTGGCCATCGCAGAGTTCGCCATTGATCCGAAGCAGGCGCAGCTGACATCGGGCTACCGCGTGCCACGCCGCACGCCGATCGAGACCGAAGAGGTGGAGGGAGAGCGGTGTCGCTACCGCACCTGCTTCGACCAACGGCTCTGGCCGCTCAAGGTGGCGGCAGCAGGCCTCGTGGGGCCGCCGTTCCAACTGCCGATCGTGCCTCCGGCCGGCACCGTGGCCGTGCTCTCACTGGCGATCGAGACGCTTTCCAGTGACGTCCGCGTCGGGCAGATGCCGCTGGACTCGTTGCGGCTGCACCTCCATGCCGAGGCGGGGCAGGCGATGTTCGAACTCTACGAACTGCTGCTCACGAGATGCTTGGGCGTGGTGATCGCCGACGGCCCCACCGACCCCCAGGCCGTGGTGCTGCCACGAGACCGGCTGGTGGCCGCCGGGTTTGATCCGGCCGATGCGGCGATTCCTGATGATCCACGGAGCTTTTCCGGCTACCGGCTCCTCTCGGAATTTTTCGCCCTCCCGCAGAAGTTCCTGTTCGTCGATTTGAAGGGGCTCACGCCGCAGGTGATCGGACGGATCGGCAAAACCATGCACGTGTCGATCCTGCTCTCGGCCACCAGCCGCGAACTGGAGCGGGTGTTGTCGCCCCGCGCGATCCGACTGGGCTGCACCCCGATCGTGAACCTCTTCACTCAGCAGCTCGACCCCATGCGAATCGACGGGGCGCGGAGCGAATACTGCATCACGCCCGA
>CAYSPN010000220.1:0-6820 GCA_964432895.1 uncultured Candidatus Kuenenia sp. | reverse complement strand
GGCAACCTGAGTCTCGGCCAGCAGCGTGCGGACGCGGGCCAAACCTTCGTCAGCCTTGGCCACGTTGTCCACCACGTCGGCCCACGAACTGTCGGCATACATGCCCGAAATCTGCTCGACGGCGCGAACAGCCTGGCTGCGACGGGCGGCCAGCGCCTCGATACGTGCCACGCATGCCGGGAGCAGATCGTCGACCTTCGTCTTGGCGGCCACGATGTTCTCGAGCAGCGCAGACGCTTCTGCGTTGGCCTTCTCCGCGCGTTCCACATGGGCCTGGGCCCCCGCTGTCTCGCCGGCATCGAGCAGCTGTGCGGCGAGCGCACCATCATGCTGGCTGGCCGCGATCAGTTCGTCCGGATTCGCTCCCGGTTCGGCAAGCAGCCAGCCCTCCGCCCGCTTGGCTCGCACCTTCTGCGCGATCTCGTCGACCTGGGAAAGAGCCTTGATCCTGCGATCGTCTACCGTCTCGAGTTCCTCGATGCCCGTCACCGAACGGTCCAGCCGCGCAGCGAGTTCCTCGAGCCGCCCCCGCGTGGCGACCGGATCCGACTCGAGCCCCTGCCTCGCGAGCCCGGCCCCCCGGGCTAACTCGGCCATCGGACCCTGGAAGGCGGCATTCGATCGTCCCCGCTTCGCCAGGGCATCGAGCCGCTGGCCGGTGGTGCCAACGTTCGTGTCGAGCGTCGCGGCCAATTCGCGTGCCTTCTCGTGCGCCTGCTCCAAGGCATCCAGAGGCGCGCTGCACTCCCCCGCCACGTCGGCCAGCGGTGGCCGTACCTCGGCGGAATCGAGCAGTCTGATCGCCTCCTCGGCCTCGGCCGTGCCGAGGAAGGTCTCCTTGCCGATGCGTTCCTCGGCCTTCTCCCAGACGTCCATCAGCCCCAGCCAGCGCTCGCGATAGCGTCGGAGCGCCGACTGCACGTTGTCATAGGCCGACCGCGTCAGGCCCTCCATCGGCGTCTTGAAGTCGGGATCGCTGTGGGGCAGCATCCGGTGGCGTTCCTGCTGGCTGTCGAGCAGATCGGAGAGCGCCACCACCTCGCTCTTGAAGGCGGCGAGCTTTTGCCGCGCCTCGGCGAGCCGTCGCTCGTGCCGGGCCCGCTGGACGAAAAATGCCGTCAACGCCCCGAGGCCGGCGAGCGCCGCCAGCCCCAGCGGCAGGGTGCGGGTGCGAAACACGCGGGCCGCCTCGGCCTTCGCCCGTTTGAGCTCGGCCTTGTTCTTCACCCAGCGCTCCGTCGCTCCCACCAGATCGGCCAATCCCTCGTCATATTGTCCGTCCTTGGCACGGGGCACGAATACCTTGTTGATCAGTTCCTCCCTGATGGTCTGCGGATTGAGCCCGCTCGAAACCTCAAGTCCCCAGGGCGCCTTCATGGCGATCTGCCGATCCTTGATGTCGAGCACGATCGTGACATCGCGGGCAGGATCGAATGCGGCTGGACGTCCGTTGCGCTGACGCCCCTCCTCCGACTCCTGCTGCCAGCGCTCGACCAGACTCTCGAGCAGTCGCGTCGATGCATCGCGATCCCCTCCGGCATCACCCACCACGATCACGCGATAATCGCGGCCGCTGTCGAGCTTCGCCTTTTCGATCGCCGCCCGCACCTGTTCGAACGAGTCCTGCACTCCCGAGACAAACACCTTTTCGGTATCGGCCGGCGAGGCCTCGGACGGTGGGATCTCCGCATGGGCGACGAGACAGGGCAGCAATGCGAACAGGGCCGCTGCGAACAGGGCCGCCCTCATCACGAGAGCACAGCGGACGCACGAGCGACGGAAATCAATCTGCATGATGGCTCCAGAGCAAGGCATGGATCGTCGAAGAATCATCGATTCTAGGGCCAGTCCGGGACCGACTCAATCAGCCGGACGCTCTCGCCTGCAGGGCGGCCCTTCCCAAGGCGTCAGCAGCCTCAATCGCGGTCGCCACACGGTCGGCGTCGACGGGAAATGGCATGTTGTGGATCGTCTCGCCCGGCTGCGTCGCGCGGGACGCGATCCGGCGCACAGCGATAGCAAGCGACTCGTTCCCCTCGGCACTGACCCCCAACTCGCCCAGCGTGACCGGCAGCCCCACGCGCACGAAAAATGCTGCCACGTGCTTCGCCTCTGCCAGGATCGCCTCGCGGTCGGCCGCAGCCGTCGCCGCGTGTGCCTCCAAGAGCAGATGCACGAGCGTGCCGAACGCCACTTTCTCCCCATGCAATGCGTGATGCGTGGCAGGGATCGCCGTGAGCCCGTTGTGCACGGCGTGCGCCGCCGCCAGCCCGGCCGATTCGAAGCCGAGCCCGGAGAGCAGCGTGGCCGCCTCCGCCACGCGTTCGAGGCTGGCGCCGGCTCGGCCCGCCCGGCATTCCTCCAACGCCGCCTCGCCGTCCGCGAGAACGGTGTCGCGGCAGAGCCGGGCGAGTGCGACCGCGGCGAGCGTAGCCCTGCCGCCCCGCATGTTGGGTTTTCCAGCCGCTGCCGCGGCACGTCCCTCATACCACGTGCTCATGGCATCGCCGATGCCGGCCGCGAGCAGACGTGGCGGACTCTCTGCGATCACCTGCGTATCGAGGAGAACGAGATCGGGCGACCGTCGGTGAATCTCGTAGGCTTCCACGCTGCCGCACTCGGAGCCGGTGTCGGCATAGATGACGGAGAGGGCGCTGGTGGGCGCGTCGGTCGAGCAGATGGTCGGACACGATACGAACGGCAGTCGCATCGCCGCGGCAGCCGATCGGGCTGCGTCGAGCACCTTGCCGCCGCCGGCGGCCACGATCGTGTGGGCACCGAGGCTCCGCGCCTCCTCCACGATCGCCGCGATCTCGCGCCGACTCGACTCGCCGCCGAAGAGCCGCACGCGATGGCCGATGCCGACCTCATCGAGGGCAGCGGCCCAGACGGGCGCCAGCCGGGCGATGGGCGTCGCCCCCGCGACGATCAGCGCCGGCCCCTCGAGGCCGACGGCGGCCATTTCTGCGCCGAGCCGTCGCATCGCCCCCGCGCCCTGCACATACGGCAGCGGTGAACAGAACACGGACAGCATGGCGAAATGATCCTCGCGACCAAAACACTACCGACCATAAAACTCGTCGGTGGTCATTCGCGGCACGCGTGGCACCGTGTTGGGGGTCGGCGACACGGGACGCCTGCCATCGGGCTGCCGCACACCCGGCCGCGGAACAGACGGCACGCTGGTGGACGTTGCGGCTCGTGACGTTGCGCCTCGTGACGTTGCGCCTGGAGATGGCACGACCGGAGACGTCGCGCCGCGGTACGGCCCGATGCCCGGCCGCGGCACGGGTGGATTGGGTCCTAAATTTTGTCCTCCCAGCCGGCCCGTGTTTGGCTGCTGCAGCGGGCCGACTCGGGGACCGGCGACGGTTCCCGGAGCGACGCCCCTGGTCTGCGGCAGTCCACCCGGCAGCCGTCCGGCGTTGAGATCACCGGCCGGAGCGGCAGCACCCGAGCCCGGCTTCGCGCCGGGCACGCCGGCACGCGTACCACCCGCAATGATCCCTGGACGTATTCCCGGCGGCCTCGCTCCGGCGCCGGCATTGGTGGCCGGGCCAGCGCCCGGCGGGGCTCCGCCGGCGGGCAGTCGTGGCGCAACCGATGGGATCGTCGAAGTCATGCTGGGAGCGCGTGTTCCAGGAAGCGGCTCGCGGTCACGCTGCGACGGCCGCGTCGGCGATTCCTTGCCGGCGGAGCTGCCCATGGCACCAGGCCTCTCGCCATTGCCCGGCACGAGGATCAGCCCATCATCGTCGGCAGGGCCAGAGAGCCCGCTGCGGTCGGCTGCGGCCGCGTCCCGTGGTACCGGTCGCCCTGTGATCGGATCGGTGGCCACTCGCGGCTTGCCCGTCACGGGATCGTTGCCCGAATTGATGATTGCATCGTTGCGGGCCCGCCGCATGCGGCCGCGGGCGATCTCGGCCTCGCTCGCATCGACCTTACCGTCGCGGTTGATGTCCCACTGCCGCACCAACTCTTCCCGTGAGGATGTCGGCACCTGAGCCGTCACCGGCGGCGACACAAGCGCGAGCAGCACACACGAGGCGAATGCCGGCCAGCCGGCATGGCAGCCCGGCACGGCACGTGTCCATCGGTCTGCTCGCCAACGGATCGGGCTCATGGATGGAATCTCCTGCAAGGGATCACGCCGCACCCAGCAACGCTGCATTGTACGGCACCGCAGCCAAAACCACCCACCTGCAGCGTCACGGAGCCGTGGCCGTGGCAACTGGTGTCGCTGCCATCAGGTCTGCCATGCAGGCGGCCGCGGCTGCGGCATCGCCCCCAGCCCGTTCCACTTCGCGGGCGGCCACGTGGCAGTGCACGGCATGGCCGTCGACCATGGTCGCAGGGGGCTCGGTCTGGCGGCAGACCTGTTCCGCCAGCGGACAGCGGGGATGAAACCGGCAGCCGGCCGGCGGACGGGCCGGGCTGGGCACATCGCCGGTGAGCACGATCCGCCGCCGCCGCCGATCCGGCTCGACGCTGGGCACGGCGGAGAAGAGCGCGAGCGTGTAGGGATGGAGCGGCTCGGCATAGAGCCGCTCGGCCGGAGCCTGCTCGACGATCCGCCCGAGATACATCACGGCGACGTCGTCCGACACGTATTCCACGACCGACAGATCGTGCGAGATGAACAGGTAGGTGAGGCCCAACTGCTCTCGCAGCTCCACGAGCAGGTTCACCACCTGCGCCTGGATCGAGACATCGAGCGCCGAGATCGGCTCGTCGAGCACGAGAAAGTCGGGCTCGATCACGATCGCGCGGGCGATGGCGATCCGCTGCCGTTGGCCGCCAGAAAATTCGTGCGGGTAGCGATCGAGTGCCGCCGCGGTGAGCCCGGTGCGAGCCAGCGCGCGGGTCATTCGTTCGAGTCGCTCGGCCGCCGTGCCCAGCCGGTGAATGATCAGGCCTTCTTCCAGGATCGTGCGGACTTTCATCCGGGGATTGAGCGAGCCGTACGGATCCTGAAACACGATCTGCATCCGCCGCCGCAGTCCGCGCAGTTCCGCGCCACCGGCTGCCCGCACGTCGCGACCATCGAACCGCACGCTGCCGCCGGTGGGCTCCACCAGCCGCAGGAGGCTGCGACCGACCGTCGTCTTGCCACAGCCGCTTTCGCCGACGAGCCCGAGCGTGCGGCCCTTCCCGATCGAGAAGCTCACGCCATCGACCGCGCGGACGGCGCCAACCTGGCGGCGCAGCAGCCCCTTCCGCACGGGAAAGTGGGTCTGGAGACCGACGACATCAACGAGCGGTGGTGTCATGCGATTTGCTCCCGTGGTTCATTGAGCCGCCGGGGCTCGCCGAGCGCGTCGGCGTAGGGGCAACGGACGAAGTGGCCTGTCGCCACCTCACGCAGTTCCGGCATCGCGCCGGCGCATTCAGGCAGCCGTGCAAAGACACACCGCGGATGAAAGCGGCAGCCCGCGGGAAAATGCTGCGGCGCAGGCACCATGCCGGGGATCGTCCGCAGGCGTCCGGCGGCACGGCCGGCCTTCTCCACGGCCTGTCCGGCCTTCTGGCCGGCGCGGCTGCCACGCTCCGGCCGTGCGGCGAGCAGGCCGATCGTGTAGGGGTGGCGTGGCTTTGCGAAGAGCGCGGCGGCCGGCGCCTGCTCGACGATCCGGCCGGCATACATCACCGCCACGTCGTCGCAGGTCTCGGCCACCACGCCGAGGTCGTGCGTGATCAGCAGGATGGCCGTGCCGAGCCGCTGCCGCAGGTCGGCGAGCAGGTCGAGGATCTGCGCCTGGATCGTGACGTCGAGCGCGGTGGTCGGCTCGTCGGCGATGATGAGGTCGGGCTCGCAGGCCAGCGCCATGGCGATCACCACTCGCTGCCGCATGCCGCCGGAGAGTTGGTGGGGATACTCGTCGAGCCGCCGCTTGGGATCGGCGATCCGCACCAGTTCGAGCATCTCGAGCGCCCGCCCTCGGGCCTCGGCACGGGAGACATCGCGATGCAGGAGCACCGCCTCGGCGATCTGGTCGCCGATCGTGAACACGGGGTTCAGGCTCGTCATCGGCTCCTGGAAGATCATGCCGATCCGGCCACCGCGAACCTCCCGCAACTGCGGCTCAGGCAGGGTCACCAGATTCAATACGCCGCCACTGGCATCCCGCAGCAGAATCTCCCCCGACTCGATCACGCCCGGTGCCGCTACGAGCCTGAGGATCGACATCGCCGTGACGCTCTTCCCGCAGCCGCTCTCGCCGACGAGCCCGAGCGTCTTGCCCCGCTCGATCGACAACGACACCCCATCCACCGCCGGCACGCGGCCGGCAGGCGTATGAAAGGCGGTCACGAGGTTATTGATTTGAAGCAGCGGCATAGTGCGAAAGGCCGGGTTCTACAGAAGCTGGAGGAGCATGAGGCCGCATCGGCAATCCTGCTCAACACGGAAGTGCGGGAGGCCGCATTTCCCTTGCTTGCGCTGCGGGCTTGGATGCACGTCTTTCCATGCAAGCCCGACGCGCGAGCGAGGGAATCCGCTCCCCATGCAAGCCCGACGCGCGAGCGAGGGAATCCGGACCGGATTTCCAGGTGATGGATCGCGTTTTCCCTTGCTTGCGCTGCGGGCTTGGATGGAGCATGTCGAACGTTCCTAAAGAACTGTCATCCTCGTGGCACTCCACCGAGTAACTTTCATTTCCGTGCCTCGCGGAGCCGTGGATCGGTCACTTCCTGCAGGCCCTCGCCGATGAGGTTGTAGGCCAGCACGGTGAGAAAGATGGCGATGCCGGGAAACACCACCAGCCACCACATCGAGAGGTTGCTGCGGGCGTCGTTCAAGAGCGAGCCCCAACTGGCCGCG
>CAYSPN010000219.1:0-5031 GCA_964432895.1 uncultured Candidatus Kuenenia sp. | reverse complement strand
GCGGCTTGCAGCCCTGATCAACGAGCGTCAGCAGAAGACGTTGCGACAGTTCATCGAGCAGGGCAAGGGAATGGCGGCGCATCTCAAGCAGCAGCAGATGATCTTCGAATGAGAACCACCTGTGGGCATCACCCAAGAATCAGTTGGAGCGGAGGATCGAGCATGAGTCGTGGGCAGTCGTCCGTGTCGGTGTGTCTGGCCGTGGCGGCGTTGTGCGCGGCCTGCCTGCTGACCGGGCCCGCCGCCGCGCAACTGCCGACGGTCCGCTCGGGCGATCCGGTGCCCCGCGATGTCCGCGACCTCTATGATGCCGGTTGCCGGTATCTGGCCACGTCGCAGGATCCCTCCGGCAGCTGGAAAGACAGCCAGGAGGGGCCCGGCGTCACCGGGATGGCGATGATGGTACTGCTGGCTTCGGGTGAAGACCCCAATCATGGCGCCTACCGCACACCTGTCCGCCGCGCGATCCGGAGCATCATCGCCTCCCAGGACGCGGCCAGCGGCTTTTACGGTGGCAGCAACCGGGGGCACTCGAGCATGTACCAGCACGGCTTCGCCATGCTGGCTCTCGCAGAGGCCTACGGCGTCGTCGACGATCGCACGCTCTGGTCGGAGGAGGGGGGGAGTGGCAAGGGGAGGTCGATCGGGCAATCACTGGAATTGGCGGTGAAGCTCGCGGTCACGTCTGCCGCGCAGAACCCGGTCGGGGCCTGGAGATATTCTCCCGATGCCAAAGACCACGATACGTCGGTCAGCGGCGCGATCCTGATGGGACTCTTGGGGGCGCGGAATGCCGGCATCGAGGTGCCCGACGAAACGATCGACAGGGCCATCACGTATTTCACCGCCATGACCGGCCCCAATGGGCAGGTGGGCTATGCCAGCCCCCAAGGTGGCAGCGATGCAACGACCTCGATCGGTGCGCTCGTGATGGCGATCGCGAGGCGGAAGGACCTGCCGCAGTTCAAACTGGCCGTTGCATACCTGAAACAGCACAGCCAGGGAGCGACGCAGCAGAGCCCCTATCCGAATTACACCCGCTACTACCGCGCTCAGGCGCTGTTTCAGGCCGACGTCGAGGCCTGGCAGCAGTGGAATAGTCGACTGGTCCAGGAACTCAAGGCCCAGCGAAAGCCCGATGGCAGCCTGGCGGCGCAGGCGGGGCCAGACGGCGGCCCGTTCGCGGGCACCTCCCTCACGCTGCTGTCGTTGGCAGTCAATTACCGGTTTCTACCGATTTATGAACGCTGATCGTCGACGCGGTACAGCCGCCTGCATTCCCCTCATGTGGCCGTGGTGAACGATGGTGCACAACGCTCCCTTCCCGATGAGACAGTCCGTTTCTGGCCACTGGTGGCTGGTGCTGCTGGCGGTTGGGCTGTGCCGCGCCATCTGCGCTGCGGAGCCTGCTGAGCAACCGTCATCGGCCGTGCTCGATCTGCCGCGGGACGGCTCTCTCGCGGGCAGGCTCCTAGACGCCCCCGCCGAGGCTGACGGGCCGCGAAAGACCTTTCTGTGGCAGTCGCCGGCATTCGTCGAACCGTTCGAGTGTGCCATCGATGGTGTCGTCGGCATCCGGTTTCCGCAGCCGGGGGAGGGGCGGCAGCCTGCGGCCGCTGGGGAGTGGCGGATCGAACTGACCGACGGCAGCCAACTCGTGGGGACGATCGAGGCGATCGACGAGCGGCATGTCGTGACGACGATCGGCCCGGCGGAGTCGCCGGTCAGGCTGCGTGTGCGACGGGATGCCGTGCGGAGCCTGTTCCGTGGCGAGGCAGGGGCGACCTATAGCGGCAGCGGCGGTCTCGCCGGCTGGCAACAGTCTCCCTCGGACTCGTGGCGGGATGAGGCGGGCCGCCTTGCAAGCACCGCGCCGGGAGCGACGCTCTTTCGCGATCTCCAGTCGGGGCCCCGCACGCGGTATGACATCACACTTTCCTGGCTGGAGCGGCCAACCCTGCGGATTGCCGTTGGGACCAGAGAGGCCAAGGACCCAACCAGCGGCTACCGTCTCGAGTTGCGGCCGGACGGTGTGGTGGCGGTGCGGGAGGAGAGCGGACCAAGAGGAAGTGGCGACAGTCGCGCCGATCTCGAACGGTGTGGCGATCTGCCCGAACGCGGCCTGACGGTGACGGTGTTCGTCGATCAGGAGGCAGGCAGGCTGGCCGTGATGCTGCCCGGCGCACACGAGCCAGTCGCGGATCTCACGATTCCGCCTGCCGGCGGAGAGCATGCAGGTGGCTTTTCACTTTCCATTTTTGCCGGCTCAGCCGCGCTCGAGTCGCTGCATGTTTCGCCGTGGATGGGCGGCTCCCTTAGGCTCGACGTCAGCCGGGCCGGCTCGATCCGCCTCCGCGACGGCGGGCCGCTGACAGCGGTCGTGGAAGGGATGGAGCCGGGTTCGGGAACAGTGGCTGTGCGTTCCGCCGACGCCGCGGGCGGGGAGCCGCGGCGGATTTCCATCGATACGATCGACGAGATCGTGTTTCCATCCGCTGCGGCCTCGGCAGATGAACCGCCGACCGCCCCGCAGTCAGGCCTGCAGGCAACCGACCTTTGCGGATCACGGCTGACAGGAGACCTCCTGCGGGTGGAGCAGGGGGTCGTGTGGCTCAGTCATCCGGCCATCGACGAACCGGTGCCGCTGCCGATCGCGACACTCGCAACGCTCGCCAGCAGCGGGCGGTCAAAGACGGACGGCGTCCTTCCGGGCAGGGTCGGACGATTTGTCTGTATCGATGGATCGGTCTGGGGCTGTCTGGTGGGCAGTGATCCGGCTGGCGACCTCGCCTGGCGGCCGCTTGGCAGCCTGACCGCCAGCCCGCTGGCCTTGGCCGCAGACGGTGGCCAGCTGCAGGCAACGATTACGTATGTCGAGCCACCACGCGTCGATGCGACAGCGACTGGGGCTGGGGCTGTCGGTGGGATCGGCGGTCATATCGGCGCCATCAACGGTCGGCCGGCCGTGGTGGGGCTGATCGCCGGTTCTGCCGCCCAGAGGGCGGGCATCAAGCCGGGCGAGGTGATCGTCGCCATCGCACCGCGCGGTGATGGCCGGTTTGTTGAGACCGAGGGACTGTCGCTGGAGGATGCCCAGCATCTGCTGCGGGGCAGGGTGGGGAGCAAACTGCAACTGCGGCTGCGGCGGGGCGGGCAAGACAAACCGCGTGAGGTCGCGATGGTCCGGCAGTTGATTCAGCAACTCGGCCGCAATCCGCAAACGCTCGCGCAGGCCCTGCAGGCCCACGACCGGCTGGTGCCACCGGCCGCTGTGAACGCGGAAGGAAATGCCCAAAACCGGTTTGGCTCACTGTTGATCCTGCGGACCGGAGAAACGCTGCCCTGCCGGGTCGCGACGATCGACGAGCAGGGCGTTCACGTGCAACTTCCCGAGAGCGAGCCCGTGACGGTCGGGGCCGATCTGGTGCAGGCGGTGGAACTCGTGCCCGCGGCCGGCAAGAACGTGAGTGCTGAAAAATTCCGCAGCCTGACGATGCTGCCCCGTTCGCAGCGGCAGCAGCCGCCGACGCACGTGTTGCGATCACTCCAAGGGGATTACCTTCGCGGTCGGCTCGTCTCGATGGACGAGCAGACCATTCGCATCGCTGTGGAGGCTCATCCGCGAGACACGCCACTGGCCATTCCGCGTGGTGATGGAGCCCGCCTGATCTGGCTCCATCCGGAAAATCTCGACACGCCGTGGGAGCCGCCCCAGCCGCCGGCCGGTCGCGGGCTACCGGTGGAAGGCGTAGCGGGCGCCAACGATCGGCTGCGGATGGTGGCGACGGGCATCCTGGGTAACGTGCTGCTCGGCACCAGCCCCATCGTCGGGCCCTGCCGCATCGATCTGGAGAGAATCGATCGGCTGCTCATCGGAGGGGCCCGCGATGAATCACCGCAGCCCGTGCCCTATTCGCAGTGGAAGCTTCAGGCCGCCCCGGAACCGAGGAATCTGCCGCCCGCCGCCCGGCCGTGACAGCTCAGGTGACTGGAAACGCGCGGAAGCAGAGGCCGAGCAACAGCGGGACGAGCACGAGCGTCACGACTGTCGAGACGAACATGCCGCCCAGCAGCACGGCGCCGAGCCCCCGGTAGAGTTCGCTCCCGGCGCCGGGAAAGAGCACGAGCGGGAGAAGCCCCAGCACCGTTGTCAGCGTCGTCATGAAGATCGGACGGACGCGGCTGCGGACGGCTTCTATGATCGCCTCGGTCGGCTCCCAGGCTGCGCCGTCGGCTCCGGCCTCCGACTCTCCGCGGACCAGTTGCAGCGCCCGCTCGACGATCAGGATTGGATTGTTCACGACCGTGCCGATCAGGATCACGAAGCCGAGCATCGTCAGCACGTCGAGCGTCTGAAAGATGCCGAACGGCGCGCCGAGCCAGTTGAGCAGCGCCAGGCCGAGCAGGCCGCCCACGCTGCCCAGCGGCACCGACATGATGATCACCGCTGGATAGATCCAGGATTCGAAGAGCGCCGCCATCAAGAGATACGTGATCACGCCGGCCAGGAGCAGGTTGAACCAGAGCGATTGCCAGGTCGTCACCAGCTTGTCAGTGGTGCCACCGAGAGTGATCCGGTATCCGCCCGCGAGCGCCCCCGATTCGACGAGCGGCGCGACCACCAGGCTGCGGATCCTGTCCTGCGCCTCCTCGAGCGGCATCTGCGCGGGCGGCGACACCTGCACGGTGATCGCCCGCTCGCGTTCGCGATGGAGGATCTGCTCCGGCCCGCTGGAGAATTCCCGAACCTCGGCCACGCTCTCCAGCGGCACGAGCTGGCCGCCCGGCGTGATCACCGGCAGGGAACGCAGATCCTGCGTGCGCTTCACGAACCGGTCGTCTCCCTTGATCACGAGATCGATCCGGTCGTTGTCGAGAAAGTAGTCGGTGGCATAGCCGCCGTCGACCAGGCAGTTGACCATGTAGCCCAGCTGCCGGGCGTCGAGTTGCATGTCGGCCGACTGTTCGAGCCGCGGCACGAGCTGCACCTCGGGGCTCGACAGGTCGAGCGACGGCTTCGGCAGGTTTTGA
>CAYSPN010000218.1:0-3083 GCA_964432895.1 uncultured Candidatus Kuenenia sp. | reverse complement strand
CCGATCGACGACGAGACGCTTGCCTACCTGCGGCTTACCGGCCGGCCGGCGGAGCAGGTGACGCTCGTGGAGCGGTACATGAAAGAGCAGGGGCTCTTTCATACGGCGTCGTCGTCCGTGCCGGAGTTCACGAAGCGGCTCAGCCTCGACCTCGGCAGTGTCGTGCCGAGCCTGGCCGGGCCCAAGCGGCCGCAAGACCGCGTCGCCCTGCAAAACGTCAAGAAGACCTTCGCGGAATCGCTGACGGCCCCCACGGCCAAGAGGGGTTTTGCGCTCGAAGGGGCGGCCCTGACCCGCACCGGCACCGTGCAGGAAAACGGCCACGCCTCGACGATCCACCATGGCGCCGTGGTGATCGCCGCCATCACCAGTTGCACCAACACGAGCAACCCGAGCGTGATGGTGGCCGCGGGGCTGGTCGCCCGGAAGGCGGTGGCAAAGGGGCTCACCACAAAGCCGTGGGTGAAGACGAGCCTCGCGCCCGGATCCCGCGTGGTGACCGACTATCTGGAGCGATCGGGGCTCGATAAAGACCTCGACGCCCTGGGCTTCGAGACGGTCGGCTACGGCTGCACCACCTGCATCGGCAACTCGGGTCCGCTGCCCGACGCGGTCGCCAAGGCCGTGACGGAGGGGGATCTCGTGGCTGCGGCGGTGCTCTCGGGCAACCGCAATTTCGAGGGCCGCGTCAATCCGCTCGTGAAGGCCAACTGGCTGGCCAGCCCGCCGCTGGTGGTGGCCTATGCACTGGCCGGCACGACCGACATCGACATGGATCACGAGCCGATCGGCACCGGCCGGGATGGCACGCCGGTGTTTCTCCGCGACATCTGGCCGACGGCGGAAGAGGTGCGGCAGACCGTCGAGGCGAGCGTGCTGCCGGGGCAGTTTCAGAATCGCTACGGTAACGTCTGGAATTCGAACGAGCGTTGGAACGCCGTGCCGACGTCGAAGGGAGAACTCTACGACTGGCAGGCGTCGAGCACCTATATCCAAGAGCCGCCGTTTCTGGCCGACCTCACCCGTGAGCCGGTGCCGCCGCAGAGCGTCCGCGGGGCCCGCGTGCTGCTGGCCTTGGGCGACAGCGTGACGACCGACCACATTTCGCCCGCCGGCAGCATCGCCAAGGCGAGCCCGGCCGGGCACTACCTCGTGGAGCACGGTGTGCCCCCGGTCGACTTCAACAGCTACGGGGCCCGCCGCGGCAACGACCGCGTGATGACGCGGGGCACGTTCGCCAATATCCGCATCCGCAACCTGCTCGTGCCGGGCACGGAGGGGGGCGTGACGCGTCTTCTGCCGGGCACGGAAGTGATGCCGGTCTACGACGCAGCGGTCAAATACAAGGCCGGAGGCACGCCGCTGGTGGTGTTGGCCGGCGCGGAGTATGGCACCGGCAGCTCCCGCGACTGGGCTGCCAAGGGGACGATGCTGCTGGGTGTCCGCGCGGTGCTGGCAACCAGCTTCGAGAGGATCCATCGCTCGAACCTCGTCGGCATGGGCGTGCTCCCGCTCGTGTTGCCGGAGCCGTGGCAGCAGTTGGAGCTCACAGGCGAGGAGACCTTCGACATTCCATTTGAGAACCTTGTGCCGCGAACGACAGTTGTTGTGAAGGCGACGCGGCCGGATGGCATCGTCAAGGACATCCCCTGCATGGTGCGAATCGACACGCCGGTCGAACTCGACCAGTTCCGCTCCGGCGGCATCCTGCCGTTCGTGCTGCGGAAGCTGTTGGTGGGATGATCTGGCCTGCGGGGCTTCACCGAACACGTCGTTGGCGGGGCGGAAATCTCTGCGCAGGCCGTAAGGTCTCGAAGTATTTCGCAGAAGCGTCCAGGCACCGTATACTGGGATCCGTCGCCGCAGGACCGTGGCGTTGATTCGTGGATCGTGCAGCCTGGACTTGCTGCACGCCTTGTCGCTCTCGCGTTGACTCGCACGGAGGGGAGCATTCGATGGGAGTTGGCATCATGAGCACGATGGCGGGCGTCGGTGGTGAATACGGCGAAACTCTGGTCGCTGATCGGGTCCGGCCGCGGGCGCACTCGCGGGAAGCGATCGAGCGGGTCGTTTTCGAGGAAGTCGGCCGGGTCAGCCCGACCGCCACGATTCGGACACTCGTTCCGGAGTCGTCGCTCGCGGGAGCCGGCATCGACACAGCCCGCTTCCTTGACGTCATCACCCGCATCGAAGGCCGCTATCAGATGCGATTTCGCGATGAGTGGCTCCACGGCATCCGCACCTGCGCGGATCTCATCGAGTGCATCGCCGCCCGCATGTTCGACGAGGCCGATCGGACGGCGGGGCCAACCGTTCTGCCAAGCCGTTCAACCCGACCGCTGCCGGAACGAACGCTGGCCCGGCCCACTGCAGTCGCGGCAGGGGCAGGGGGCGATGCACGCTTCGCGTTTCCCGAGTGCACGGCGCTCGAGGAGCGGCTTGCCGGACTCGAGGCTGCAGGACTTGAAAACCCCTTTCTGCGTGCCAACGAGGAGGTTCGGGGCCGCACGGCGCGGGTCGGCGGCCGCGAGGTCGTCAGCTTCACGAGTTTCGACTACCTCGGCCTAGCCGGCCATCCCGACGTGACGAGGGCCGCCAAGGAGGCGATCGACCGCTTCGGCTGCAGTGCCTCAGCCAGTCGTATGGTGGGCGGCAACAACACGATCCTCGACGAACTCGATCGTGAACTGGCCCGGTTCATCGGCACCGAGCGGGCCGTGGTGTTTCCCTGCGGCTACGGCACGAACGCCTCGGTGTTCAATCATCTCTTCGGCGCCGGCGACCTGATCCTCTACGACGAACTGGCCCACAACAGCATCATGCAGGGGGCCGGCGCCTCGAAGGCGGGCAAGCGTTCGTTCCGCCACAACGACCACGAACAACTCGACGGCCTGCTCCGCGACCTGCGGTCGCAGTACAAGCGGGTGGTGGTGGCGATCGAAGGCGTCTACAGCATGGACGGCGACTACCCCGACCTGCCAAAGTTCATCGAGGTGAAGAAGCGGCACGACGCCTTGCTCTACGTGGACGAGGCGCATTCGCTCGGCACGATGGGCCCGGAAGGCCGCGGCATCTGCGACTTC
>CAYSPN010000217.1:0-2997 GCA_964432895.1 uncultured Candidatus Kuenenia sp. | reverse complement strand
CTCCGAGCGGTTCATCTTCTTTTCGCGGGCCGCCATGGAACTGGCTGCGCGGCAGGAGAGGCCCTACGACATCATCCACTGCCACGACTGGCAGACCGGCCTCGTGCCCGCCTATCAGAAGCTGCTCTATTCATCGTCGGCAGCCGTGCAGCACGCCCGCACTGTGATGACGATCCACAACATGGCCTACCAGGGGCTCTTCTGGCACTGGGACATGCTGCTCACGGGCCTCGACTGGAAATACTTCAACTGGCAGCAGATGGAGTTCTGGGGCCAGCTCAACCTGCTCAAGACAGGGATCGTGTTCGCCGATTGGCTCACCACGGTAAGCCCGACCTATGCAAGGGAAATCCAGCAGGCTCCCGGCGGCTGCGGCCTCGAGGGCGTGCTCGCCTCGCGGAGTAACGTGCTCACGGGAATCGTCAACGGCATCGACACGGTCGCCTGGGATCCGCGGACCGACCGCCACATTCCGCGCCCTTATTCCGAGCAGGATTTCGCCGACGGCAAGTATGCGGCCCGCGTGGCGCTCGCCGCCCGGCTCGGGCATGCGGCGCCCGACCCGCGGCCGCTGGTGGCTTTCGTGGGCCGGCTGGTCGATCAGAAGGGGATCGATCTCGTCGTCGACCTGCTCGGCCGCATGGCCGGCAGTGGGCGGGCCCACTTCGTCGTGCTCGGCACCGGCCACCACCATGTCGAGGATTCACTCCGGCACGTGGCTGCGGCGTTTCCGGGCACGATCGATCTCGTGCTGGGGTTCGACGAGGGGCTTGCCCACCTGGTGCAGGCCGCCGCTGACATCATGCTCGTGCCCAGCCGCTACGAGCCGTGCGGGCTCACGCAGCTCTACGCGCTCCGCTACGGTGCGCTGCCCCTCGTGCGGGCCACCGGCGGTCTGGTCGACACGGTCATCGACACCACGCCCGACACACTGCAGAACGGCACGGCCAACGGATTCGTGTTCGAGGCGTACGACTCGCACGCGCTCGAACACGCCGTCTGGAGAGCCTTGGATGCCCATGCCAACCGCGATCTGTGGACCGGGCTCGTCCGGCGGGCGATGCTGCAGGACTGGTCGTGGGACTCAAGCGGCCGCGAGTATCTGCGAGTCTACGAACGGGCCCGGGCCGTGAACCGCGGGTGAGAAGACGCAATGCGGATTCCCTCGCTTGCGCTTCGGGCTTGGATGGAAACGCAAGCAATGGACAGACAGGATGTGACGGTGCCATGGCACCGTGCCTACCAGATGTAGCCGCTCCACGGATCGACCGCGGCGGTCAGTCGCGTGCTGCCAACCTCGACCGTCGGTGCGTCCAGCCGGTGCACCTTCACCTGGCCGGCCGAGACCGAGTAGAGGAACTCGCCGATCCGCACGCTCCGCTGCACTGAGCTGTCGTGCGTGATTTCGCCGAGGTTCGTAAAGCCGGCCGGCGAGGACGTGTCGACCTTGAAGACGACCAGGCCGTCGCTGCCCTGCCACCAGTCGCCCTGCTGCACGGGTAGGGCGAGGATGCCCTGCTGGGCGAACCAGGAGAGGGCGTGATGGTCCCAGAGGGCGGCCGACCACGACTGCCAGCCATCACCCGCGAAGGTGTAGGTCGCGGTCCGCTTCGGATTGGCGGGATCGCCGACGTCGAAGATCGAAAGCTGCAGTCCGAGCACACGGCCAGTGTTCGGATCGACGTCGCGGCCGATGCCCAGCAGGTGCGTGGCGTCGAGTGGGTGCAGGTAGGACGAGAATCCCGGCACCTTCAACTCCCCGACGACCCGCGGCTTCGCCGGATTGGCGAGATCGATGACGAACAGCGGATCGACCTGCCGGAACGTGCTCACGTAGCCCCGATCGCCGATGAAGCGGACGGAGTAGATCCGTTCGCCCGGGGCGAGCCCGGTCACGCTGCCGATCGTCTGCAGGTTGCCGGCGGACGCGGCGAGGGTGTAGACGCCGCTGGAGGCGTTGTCGCCAAAACCGCTGGTCGTCGCCACCCGGAGCAGGCCGTCGTCGCTCTCGTCGAGCGAAAACTGATTGAGCGTCACGCCCGGCACGGCGCCCATCGCCGTCAGCGGCACGTCGGCATCCTCGAGGTCGAACTGGTAGATGTTCGTGGTCGAGCCGGCGTCACTCGCATCCCACCAGTTGCCCCAATGCGTGGCGGAGACATAGAGGCTCGACGTGGACGCGTAGACGTGGCCCGAGACACCGGCGACCGTGGTCGTCGTCTCGGGACCCGCGGTGTCGTCATCGACATCGAACGACACGACCGAGAGCAGGTTGTTATCCGTCGCCTTGACCGGCAGATAGGTGTGGCCGGCGGTGAGGAGAGCGCCCGTCGTGCTGCCACCCCCCGTGGCGGTGACCGTGACCTGCGGCAAGGCCACGGTGTCCCATGCTTTCTCCAGACGGGCGCGGTAGCTCGCTTCATCTTCATAGACATAGCGGGTGCCGTCGTTGGGGTAGGGAGCGATGCTAATCCCGATCGGCATGCCGATCGGGAGAGGGCTCGAGGCAATGCTCGTGCCGGGATCAAACGGCACGGGCTCAACCGGCATGGGATCGATATGGATGGGAGGCGGGATCGTGATCACCGCCGGGGCGGGAATGTCGAAGGTGTCTTGCGTGACAACGAGCACGCGGCCGTCGATGGCGCGGGCGTCGACGAGCCAGCCATCGAGCGTGGTCTGCTCCAGGATGGTCGGACTGGCCACGGCAGAGACGTCGATGACCGTCACGTTGACCTGCGGCTGCCAGGTGTGGTTCCACCACGACAACGCGGAGGCGCCGCCGCTTGTGTCGGCGTCAGCGGCAGCGACCGGCGCCCAGGTGTTTTCCTGTGAGATGACCGTGAGCCGCGTGCCGTGCAAGAAGAGCGATCGTTCCCAGCCCGGCGTCGTGATGTGGCTCACGACGGCCAACTGGTCGGCAGGCCAGGCGTTGAGAATATCGATGCCGTCGCCAGCGAGCACGAAGAGATGTTCGCCGTCGGTCTTCACGAGGTC
>CAYSPN010000216.1:0-3946 GCA_964432895.1 uncultured Candidatus Kuenenia sp. | reverse complement strand
ATGCTGATCCTCGACGAGGCTGACCGGATGCTCGACATGGGCTTCCGCGAAGATATCGAGAAGATTCTCGCCGCCGCCCCCGAGGGACGGCAGACGATCTTCTTCTCCGCCACCATTTCACCGCAGATCCAGGCGCTCGTCCGCGAGCATTCGAAGGACGCGGCCACCATCAAGATCGCCCAGAAATCCATCAGCGGACCGCCCCTGGTGGATCAGGTCTACCACGAGGTGCGGCACCACGCGAAGCTCGACGCCCTGGTGCGAGTGATCGACTTCCACGATGTGAAGAGCGGCGTGATCTTCTGCAACACCCAGCGGATGGTCGACGAACTGGCCGACGCACTCATTGGCCGGGGTTACTCGGCCGAGCGGCTCCACGGCGGCATGGCACAGGCCCAGCGGACCCGCGTCATGCAGAACTTCAAGCGGGCGGCGTTCGCGTTTCTGATCGCCACTGACGTGGCCGCCCGCGGCATCGACGTCAACGATCTGGAACTCGTGGTGAACTACGACCTCCCCTACGACGCCGAGGACTACGTCCACCGCATCGGCCGCACGGGCCGGGCCGGAAAAAAGGGCAAGGCGGTCACGCTCGTGTCGGGGGCGGCCATCTACAAGCTGCAGTCGATCGAGCGGTTTCTGCGGTCGAAAATCCGCCGCGAGCACGTGCCGTCGCTGGCAGCGGTCGAGGACCGGCGATCCGACGCGCTGTTCGACAAGATCACGTCCGCCCTCGAGGCAGGAGGCTTCGCACGCCGTGCCCCGCTCGTGGAGCGGCTGCTGGAACAGGGCCATACGCCGACCGATGTCGCAGCCGCGATCCTCCACCACTTTGCGCCGGCGAGCGAGGAGACCGCCGAGGTGGAACCGGTGCACAGGCCCGAGCATCGGCGTCCGAACGACAGGGGCGATGCCCGCGATCGGATGGAGCGACGCCCGGGCCCTGGTGGCTACGGCCCCAAGAAGCGGAAGTTTGCCCCCGTGAACGGCCCGCGATTCGGGAAGCCCCACGGCGGTGGCAAGAAGAAGGGCAAGCCTCAGGGCGGCAAGCCAGGGAAGTGACCGAAACGGAGAGCGGGGCGCCATCCAAGCCCGCAGCCATCCAAGCCCGCAGCGCAAGCAAGGGAATACGGGTGGCCGTGCAGCAGCCATGCGGGCCGACCTGCTGCTACCCGACCGAGTGCGCCGGAAAGTCGGTGTAGCCGGTGGCGCCGGTTGGCGAATACCAGGTCGACATTTCGGCGGCCGCGGCCAGTGGCCAGCCATTCGCAAACCGCTCGACGAGGTCGGGGTTGCTGATGTAGGGCCGTCCGAAGGCGATCAGGTCGGCCAGGCCCGACGCGATGGCAGCCTCCGCCGATGCCTGCGTGTAGCCGCAGTTGCCGATGAGCGGGCCGCGGAAGACGCGGCGGAATTCGGCGAGTGTCATCGGTTCACCCAGCGTGTGGAACCCGAAGGCCAGTCCGTCCATCACATGCAGGTAGGCCAGGCCGAAGGCGTCGAGTTGACTGGCCGCATACGTGAACTGCTCACGGAAGTCGGGCGAACCCATGTCGTTGAAGCCACCGTTGGGGGCGAGGCGAACACCCACGCGACCAACCGGCCATTCGGCCGCAACGGCCTCGACCACCTCCGCGAGGAAGCGGAAGCGATTCTCGACGCTGCCACCGTAGCGGTCGGTGCGGTGATTGGTCTTCGACTGCAGAAATTGGTCGACGAGGTAGCCGTTGGCGGCGTGAATCTCCACGCCGTCGAAGCCGGCGGCCCGGGCCCGGGCCGCGGCGCGGGCGTAGTCGGCCACCACGCCCGGAATCTCGGCGGTGTCGAGGGCTCGCGGCGTTTCGTAGGCCTGTTTTCCCTGCGGAGTGTGGATGCCATCGCCAGCGATCGCGATGGCCGACGCCGATACGGGCAGTCTGCCACCATGGAAGCTCGAATGGGAGGCCCGGCCCATGTGCCACAGCTGCAGGAAGATGCGTCCGCCGCGGGCATGGACGGCGTCGGTGGTGAGTCGCCAGCCTTCCGCCATGGCGTCTGTATAGATCCCGGGCGACTCCAGCCAGCCGTTGGCCTGCTCGGAGATGGTGGTGGCCTCGGAGACGATCAGTCCGGCCGAGCTCCGCTGGGCGTAGTATTCGGCCATGAGCGAGTTGGGAATGCGACTGGCTCCGGCCCGCGAGCGAGTGAGCGGCGCCATCACGACGCGGTTGGGAAGCGAGAGGTCGCGGAGCTGAAACGGCTGGAGAAGCGGCGACGACGTCATGGTGATCTCCGGAGGGGCTCGGTCCTGTATGCAGTCTGGGGCATCGCGCGGACGCGCTAACGAGCCAAGGAGGCGCGGATGATTTCCTTGTCGTTGCGCACCACGACGGCGCGATTGGCATACGCGGGGGCGCACCAGACCACATTCCGGCCGAACGCCGTGTTGGTGGGCTCGAGCAGATGGCCGCGGGAGATCTCGGAGTAGCCCGTGGGCGACATCGTCGCGATCACGAGATCGCCGGTCTCCGCAAACATCCAGTAACGGTCGGCCTGCCGCACGATGAAAGCGGTTCCGGAGCCCTGCGGTCGCTCGCCGAGCGGGCCGCCCCCCTTCCAGACGACTTCGCCACTGGGAATCGCCACGGCGCGGAGGTCGCCCTTCTCATGAAAGCCGTAGATCACACCGTCGGCCACGAACGGCTGCACGTTCACGGCCGACACGCCGTGTTTCGGCTTGTTTCGCCAGACGACCTCGGGCTTGTCGGCACCGAGCTTCAGCAGCAGGTTCTTCTCCTGGTAGCCGCCCACGTAGAGATGCTCGCCCACCTGCACCGGCGCCATGATGATCGAGCCGTTGTCGGCGTTGTAGGGCGACTCCCAGACGATCCGGCCCGTGGCCGGTTCCACGGCGTAGATGCCGTCGGGCTTCATGAACACGATCTGCTTCTGGCCGCCAGTCTCGATCATCGTGGGCGGTGAGTAGCCCTGCTCGGCCGCCTTGCCGGCCCGCCAGATCTCCTTGCCGGTCAGCTTGTCGAAGGCAGCCGAATGCGCCACCGCGGTGCCGACCACGCAGACCAGTCGATCGCCATCGACCAGCGGATGGCTCGCCCAGCCCCACAACGCCGCTTTGGTCTGGTAGTCAGCCTTGAGATCGCGTGACCAGAGCAGCTTCCCGTCGGCGGCGTTCAGGCAGCAGAGGTTCCCCTCGGCGCCGAGCGTGTAGACGCGGTCACCATCGACCGTGGGCGTGCACCGAGGACCGGCCGGATAGGCGATCGTGTAGGTGACTGGATACTCGTGCTTCCAGAGCAGCTTGCCCGTCGCCTCATCGAGGCACAGCACCCGCTCCGTGCCGGTGGACGCTTTCCGCTCGAAGTTCGCAACCTTCACAACGGCATCCGTCACGTAGTCGGTGACGAACACCCGCCCCGCCGAAACGGCGGGCCCTGCATAGCCGCCGGCAAGTGGCGTCCTCCACAGAACCTTCGGACCGGTGGCTGGAAACTCGTCGAGCAGTCCATCCTCCCGCCAGACATTGTCGCGGGTGGGTCCCATCCACTGCGGCCAGTCGTCGGCGACCGCGCCGGGCACCACAGCCACGCAGACGGCTGCAAACACGGAAACGGTCAACAAAAACGGTTGTGACGACGGCCGCAGCATAGGTCTTCCCTCAGAGTGCATCGGGGCTTCCGTGCGCGGCGGTAATCGTAGCAGCAGACCGCCAAACGGGTCTGCTGCTACGAGTTGCGGCAACTGCGGCCGCTACAACGCGCGGCGGTGCTTCTTGATCTTCCGGATAGCCGGGGCTGCCGGAGCCGCCGCAGTGGCCGTGCCTCCGGACCTGCTCTCACCTTGCGATGATTCGCTGCGAGGCCTCCGTGAGGCCTGAGCCCCTTGTCGCTGCTGCTGGCCACCCGACGAGCGGCGGCCATCGTTCCTGCCGCCTCTGCCTCCCCGGCGA
>CAYSPN010000215.1:0-5783 GCA_964432895.1 uncultured Candidatus Kuenenia sp. | reverse complement strand
GTCGCGTACGGCCGCTCGCTCGCCGAAGAGGTGAGCCGGTGGCAGGCGGAGCGTTGCGTGTGAGCGAGACTGATGATTTGGTCGCCGCGTTGTCGCCGGTCGCCGATGCGTTTCGTGGGCTTGGCATCAGTTTCTACGTCGGCGGAAGCATCGCCAGCACGTTTCATGGAGCGATCCGCTCGACGATGGATGTCGATCTGATCTGCGACCTGACGCCCGAACTCGTCGATGCCTTCGTAGGGACGTTCGGCACCGAGTTCTACGTCAGCGCAGCGGAGGTCCGGGATGCGGTGCAACGTCGCTCCTGTTTTAATTTGATCCACATGCCCACGGCGTACAAAGTCGACGTATTCGTGAGTCGCGGACGTCGTTTCGACGTTCGGGCGATGCAGCGTGCGTCGGTGGAAACCATCGGTGGCGGCCGTTCGGTCAGCGTGCCAGTGGCCACCCCCGAGGATTCGATCGTCAGCAAGCTCGAGTGGTTTCGGCTTACCGACGAGACATCGGAACGGCAGTGGGGGGATGTGAGCCGGCTCGTGGACTTGCACGGACCACGGCTCGACACGGTATACATGCAGCAGATGGCGGACTCCGTCGGGGTCGGCGATCTGCTCGGTAAATTGCTTTCGCAGCAATGATGCAGGCTGCTGATCGCAAGGTCATGTGTCGAGTCCAGCGGCCACCGCCTCGCGAAATTCCGTGATTAGGGCGGTCTCGCTCTGGTCGGATGGCTTCCGGAGCGTGTACGAAACGTAAGCAGTGGCCGTGAAAGCGTAATGATTTCTGGCACGATCCCGACGCGCATCGGACGTACACTCCAAGGGTTCGCAACAGAGACGTCTCAGGGCCTGCAGTCGACGCGTGCCGAGGTGTTCATGACATCACGAACCCAATCCTGTAATCGCTCCTTCAAACGATTTTCGGATGGCTGCTTCGCTGCCTGCCTGATCGTTGCCAGCGGGTTCTCATTGCCGGCTTTAGGCGAGCCGCCAGCGGCCGCTCCCGCAGCCGATGCTCCTGCAGCCATCGACTTTGAGCGGCAGATCCGGCCACTGCTCGTCGGCCGCTGCGGCGACTGCCACGGCCCCGACACGCAGGAGAGCCACCTGCGGCTCGATGTGAAACACCGTGCGCTGAAGGGGGGCGACTTCGGGCCGGTGATCGTCGCCGGCAAGAGCGGCGAGAGCGAACTGATTCGCCGGATCACGAGCACCGACGACAAGAAGATGATGCCGCCCGACGGCGATCGGCTCTCCGCCGCCGAGATCGCGCTGCTCCAACAATGGATCGACTCGGGCGCCGCCTGGCCCGAGTCTGAGGCCGACCGGCTGGCCCGTGACAGCGACCGCGATCCCCGGCTCGACCATTGGGCCTGGCAGCCGGTGGCCCGACCCGCCGTGCCGCCACCCCGCCAGCTGCCACCTCCGGACGGGGGCTGGCAGGCCCGCAACGAGATCGACCGGTTCATCCAGTTTAAGCTCGCCTCGAGCAACCTATCTCCTGCCCCGGAGGCCGATCGCCGCACGCTCATTCGACGGCTCTCGTTCGACCTCCTCGGCCTACCGCCCACGCCCGAGGATGTGGCCGCGTTCGTCGCCGATGAATCCCCCGATGCGTATGAAACACTCGTTGACCGCCTGCTCACCTCGCCCCACTACGGTGAGCGCTGGGCCCGCCACTGGCTCGACATCGCCCACTACGCCGACACCCACGGCTTCGAACGCGACCAACTGCGGCCCAATGCCTGGCGGTATCGCGACTGGGTGATCAAGGCCCTCAATAGCGACCTCCCCTACGACGAGTTTCTTCGGAGACAGATCGCCGGCGACGTGCTCGCGCCCGACGATGCCGACGCCGTGATCGCCACCGGTTTCCTCGCGGCAGGCCCGTGGGATTTCGTCGGCCAGGTCGAGACCAAGAGCGACGTGCTCCGGCGGCAGGCCCGCGCCGACGACCTCGACGACATGATCACGCAGGTGATGACCAGTTGCTGTGGCGTGACGATCAACTGCGCCCGCTGCCACGACCACAAGCTCGATCCGATTCCGCAGCGGGAGTATTACGCCCTCGCGGCGGTCTTCGCCGGTGTGAAACGGCAGGATCGCAGCACGAGCGCTGCGGCCGATCGACAGTACGCTCAGGCGAAGGCCGACATCACCGCCGGAATCACGAAGGCGCGGGTCGACGTCCACACGCTGGCAGGCAAGCCGATCGATCTAGCTGACATCGTCGGCGGCGGCGACGGCCGCGGCACCGGGAAAAAAGGTTTTGGCGTCGACCCGCGCTCTGGAAAGGCACGCGACGCGAAGCCGGATGGATTCCTCGGCAACATCACGGTCAACACGGTGTCGCCCGGCCCGACGCCGCTGATCAATGCCGTCTTCATCCCGAACGGTCCCGGCGACGTGCCGGTGAGCACGACCGGCCTCGTCGTGAAGGGCATCCCGGAGACGAGCGTCGCGGCCTGGGATGTGATCCGCAACGGACCGGTGAGCCAGCAGTTCTCCACGAAGCTCGGCTCCCCGAAACTTGGTGAGGTCGATTATGCGAAAGACTCGCACACGATCCTCGGCCTGCATGCCAACGCGGGAATCACGTTCGACCTCGCCGAGATCGCCAAGCAGGCGCGGCTGGCGAATCCGCGGTTCCGCGGCGTCGTCGGCTACGGCGGCCGGACGGCGGAGGCCGGCGCCGACTTCTTCGTGTTTCTCGATGGCGAGCCGGTGGCCCAGGGGCGGATCGGATTCGATGACGGTGGCATCCCGCTCGACATTCCGCTGCCGCCGACGGCGCGGTTTCTCACGCTCGTGGCCACCGATGCCGGCAACAGCATCGGCATGGACCAGATCTTCTTTGGCGATGCCCGGATCGAGGGTGATCCGGCCGCCCTGCCGCCGGATCGACAGGCGGCGCTCGCCGAGGCGACCGGCAGGCTCGAGAAACTGGAGGCGGACCTCAAGTCGCTCAAAGAGCCCGACAAGGTCTTCGGACCGGTCGCCGGCCCGCCCCCGACAGTGAAGGTCAACATCCGTGGCAATCCCGAGACCACGGGGGACGAGGTCGCGCCCGGCACGATCTCCGCAGTGGCGGGACTGAGGGCGGCGTTTGGCGACGAGGCCGTGTCCGACGGTGATCGCCGCAAGGCCCTCGCCGACTGGATCACGGCGCCGGCAAACCCGCTCACTTCCCGCGTGCTCGTCAACCGGCTCTGGCACCACCACTTCGGCACCGGGCTCGTCGACACGCCGAGTGATTTCGGACTTGGCGGCGGGAAGCCGTCGCATCCGGAATTGCTCGACTGGCTGGCCGCCGATCTGATCGACCACGGCTGGTCGCAGAAAGCGATGCACCGGCTGATCTGCACGAGCCACACCTACCGGCAGCGGTGCGTGGATGTGCCGGGCGCCGCCGCGGCCGCCGCGATCGATGCCGACAACCGAATGCTCTGGCGGCAGAACGCCCGCCGGCTCGACGCTGAGAGCCTCCGCGACGCGACGCTCGCCGTCACCGGCTGCCTCAATCCCGAGATGGAGGGCCCGGGCTACCGCGACTTCGATTACGAGGAGGCATATGCCCCCGTCTACCGCTATGTGACGCCCGACAAGCCTGAACTCTGGCGGCGGAGCATCTACCGGTTCATCGTGCGGAGCACACCGCATGCATTCCTGACCACGCTCGACTGCCCGAATCCGGCAAACCTCACGCCGGCGCGGCTCGAGACCACGACGGCGCTGCAGTCGCTCGCGCTTTTGAACAACGACTTCATGCTCCGGCAGGCGGGGCACTGGGCCGCGCGGCTCGAGAAGGAGGCGGGCGACGATCCTGCCGCACAGGTCCGCCGCGGCTACGCGCTCGCGCTGGTGCGCGAGCCGGACGAAACGGAACTGGCCGCGGCGGTCGCACTCGTGAAGCGTGCCGGCCTGCCGCAGTTTTGCCGGATGCTCTTCAACGCCAATGAATTTATCTACGTGGACTGACAACGATGATGCCAGACGCATTTCCCTGCCGGCTGCACCGCGGCGACGTGTCACGGCGAAACTTTCTCTGGGAGCTCGGCGGCGGCCTCGGTGGCGTGGCCCTCACGACGCTGCTCGCCGAAGAGGCACGGGCGGCGGCCCGCATGGCCAATCCGCTCGCCGCGAAGCCACCGATGTTTCCGGCCAAGGCGAAGGCGGTGATCAACATCTTCTGCCCCGGCGGCCTCTCGCACCTCGACACGTTTGACTACAAGCCCGAACTCGTGAAGCGCGACGGCACGCCGTTCGACACGAGCGGCAACGTGCAGTTCTTCGCCTCGAAGCCGGGGAACTGCCAGCAGAGCTACTGGCCCTTCCGGCAGCACGGCCAGTGCGGCCGCTGGGTGAGCGACCTGTTGCCGAAGCTCGCCGGCCATGTCGATGAGATGGCGTTCATCCATTCGATGCAGAGCAAGACCGCGCTCCACGGTCCGGCGATGTTCATGGCCAACAGCGGCTTCATCCTGCCCGGATTCCCGTCGATGGGGGCGTGGGTCACCTACGGACTCGGCAGCGAATCGGAGGAACTGCCCGCGTTCGTCGTGCTTCCCGACCACCGCGGCCTGCCGCCGGGCGGACCGGTGAACTGGGGCGCGGGCTTCCTGCCGGCGATCCATCAGGGCACCGTGATCGAGACGGCCGAAGGCCGGCCGCCGATCGCCGATCTCTTTGCGGCCGAGGACCACGCCACACTTGTCGCAGGCGAGCCGGCAGGCCGCGAGTTTCTCGCCGCCGTGAATGCCCGTCACCTCGGCCCGCGGAGCGACAACAGCGAACTCGCCGCCCGGATCGCCGCCTACGAACTCGCCGCGCGGCTCCAGCTCTCGGCCCCCGAGGTCACGAACCTCTCCGGCGAATCAGATAGCGTGGAGCAACTCTACCAGCTCGACCATCCGGAGATCGGCCCCTTCGGCCGGCAGTGTCTGCTCGCCCGGCGGCTCGTGGAGCGGGGCGTGCGGTTCGTGCAGATCTACTGCGGCGCCGAGAACACGGCCGTGAAGAAGATCCGGCCCAACTGGGATTCCCACGAAGACGTCGTCCGCGACCACGGCTACTGGGGCCCGATCCTCGACGGCGGGGCAGGCGGTCTGCTTGCAGACCTCAAGGCCCACGGCCTCCTCGACAGCACGCTCGTGATGTGCCAGACGGAGTTCGGCCGCCAGCCGGCGGCGCAGGGCAAGGGTCGCGACCATAACGCCGGCGCCTTCACCGTCTGGATGGCCGGCGGCGGTATCAAGGGGGGCTCCTCGTATGGCACGAGCGACGAACTTGGCTTCAAGGCAGAGGAAAACCCCACGTATTGCTACGACCTCCACGCCACGGCGCTGCGGCTGCTCGGCGTCGACCACACGAAGCTGTCGGTCTACAACAACGGCATCCAGCGCCGGCTCACCGACGTGCACGGCAGCGTGATCGAGCCGATCGTGGCGTGATACGAGCACGCAGATGGGGCTTGAGCACCCTCGCTTGCGCTTCGGGCTTCCATGGGACCAGTGGATCATCCAAGCCCGCAGCGCAAGCAAGGGAATACGGACGACAGCGTGCGTTGTGCATCGAATGCCGTGAACCCATCCCGTAGGTCCCGTAACAGATGGTCGTAGTTGTCGACTCTGATCAGGCCATAACGGGGCATTTCCAGATCGTAGATCACCCAGACGGTGAGCGACACGACCGCGGCGAATGCGATCGCGTGCAGCCAGTTGAACGGCCCGCGGCCCCCCATGTCGTGGCCCGCGAGCAGGCCTGAAAATGCTCCGACTACCAGGA
>CAYSPN010000214.1:0-2578 GCA_964432895.1 uncultured Candidatus Kuenenia sp. | reverse complement strand
CCGGCGAGCGGATCGCGGGTCGGGATGAACTCGTGCCCCACGAAGCCCTTGTAGCCGATGTCGACCAGCTTCCGCATGATCGGCGGATAGTTGATCTCCTGGTTGTCGTCGAGCTCACCGCGGCCAGGATTGCCGGCCGTGTGGATGTGGCCGATGATGTCTTTGCACTCCTCGATCCGCCGGATCACGTCGCCGTTCATGATCTGCACGTGATAGTTGTCGAACAGCAGCTTCAGCCGGTCGGAGCCGACGCGGCGGATGATCTTCGCGACGTAGTCGAGGTCGTCACCCTGGTAGCCCGGGTGGCCCTTCATCGGATGGCTGCCGTCGCGGGAGTTGAGGTGCTCCAGGCAGAGCGTCACCCCCTTCTTCTCCGCGTGGCCGATGATCTTCTTAAAGCCCGCCACGCAGTTGTCAGCACCCTCCTCGAGGGAGATCTCGCCGCTCTTGGGATCATCGGCATCCCGCCACTTGTAGCCGTTGAAGGCAATGACGGCCGGGAAGCCGGCCGCGGCACAAGCGTCTATCATCTTCGTCGTGGACGCGATCACCTCGTCGTGATACCGCGGGTTGTTGAAGCCCTTCATGAAGGGTGCGCCGGGCATCCCATTGGGGGCCAGCGCACAGGTGAGGCCATGCTTCTTGATCGTGGGCCAGAGTTCCGGATCGGCCAGTTCGATCGATTCGCAGCCGAGCTCCTTGGCGACCTGGCACATCTTCTCGATGTCCCACTTGTCACCGGCGACGTTGAAACACCAGTAGACGAGCGAATGATGGATGTGGCCCTTGAGCTTGGTCATTGCAGGAACTCCTTCAGCAACTTGGGTGAAAGCGAGCGGCGATGCGACGGCGGCGCCGATAGCGGAGGCGGTCTGGATGGCCCGGCGTCGACTCATCTGGCCGGACACGAGCATGGGCCGGGAATCGGGCCGAGCATCGGACTGCGGATCGGACTGTGGATCGATCATGGCAACGGACTCGTGAATGGAGGATCACGTTGGTCACGGAGTCGCACGGATGGGACCGTACGGCTGCCGAAGGTACACTACTCTTTGTCTCCTTCTCCCGAAAGGGTCGCCATGCCAGTCTCGCACTCGCGGTCATCCTGCGGCGCCTGCCGCCTCCTGCTGACAGCTCTCCTCCTCAGCATGGCCCCGGCCGCTTGGTGCCGTCCCGCCGCAGCCCAGCCGCCGGCTCCGGCCGGCGCCAGTTCCTCGAGTTCCGCCGGACCTTCCTGGTCGCTCCGCGACGGCGACCGGGTCGTGTTCCTCGGTGACACGTTCGTCGAGCGGGAGGGAGACCGTGGCTTCATCGAGACGTCGCTCGTCGCGGCCCATCCGGAGACGTCGCTCACGTTCCGCAACCTGGGCTGGAGTGGTGACACCGTCTGGGCGGAGTCCCGCGGCGTCTTCGATCAGCCCGCGAAAGGCTACGAGCGGATGCTCGCCCTCGTTCGGGAACTGAAGCCCACGATCCTGTTCGTGGCCTACGGTCGCAACGAGTCGTATCAGGGCGACACGGGCCTGGCAGCGTTTCGCACGCAGTTGGAAAAGCTCTGCGACGACCTGCGGGCGGCGGCCGCCGCCGGTGCGGCAAACGAGGCGGTGAAGCCGGCCGACATTCGGCTGGTGCTGGTCACGCCGCACCGCTTCGAAACGGTCGATGCCGATGCCCGCAATGCGACGCTCTCAATCTACTCCCAAGCCATCCGCGACATCGCGAAGGCGAAGCAGGCCGGCCTGGTTGATCTCTTCGCGCAGCTGCCCGCGACCGCACCGCCGGGCGAAAAGCTCACGGAGAATGGCGTCCATCTCTCGAACGCCGGCTACGCGCAGGCCGCGCGGGTCTTCGCGGCCGCATCGGGCCATGAACCATCCGCCGACTTCGCCGCCCGGTCGGAAAACCTCCGTACGCAGGTCGTCGCCAAGAACACGCTCTTCTTCCATCGCTGGCGGCCGGCGAACGAAACCTACATCTTCCTGTTCCGCAAACATGAGCAGGGCAACAACGCCGTCGAGATCCCGCAGTTCGATCCGCTCGTCGAGGCCGCCGAGCAGAAGGTGCGCACCCTTGTGAAAGGAACCCGCTGACCATGAGCATCCGCATTGTCATCGCCGCCGTCTGCCTCGCACTCGCATGCCTGCGGCCCGCACTGGCCCAGCGCGGCCTGAAAGACATCCCCTCGCCCGACCCCGCCGCAGAGTTGGCGGCGATGCAGGTGGCCGATGGCTACGAAGTGAATCTGTTCGCTGCCGATCCGCTGATCACGAAGCCCCTGCAGATGAACTTCGATCCCCAGGGCAGGCTGTGGGTCTCGTCATCGAGCGTGTATCCGCAGATCCGGCCCGGCGAGGTCGCCAACGACACCGTCACGGTGCTCGAGGATCGCGATGGCGACGGGCGGGCCGATGCGCACACGGTCTTCGCCGACGGGCTCCTGATGCCCACCGCCGTGCTGCCGGGCGACGGCGGCGTCTACGTCGCCAACAGCACGGAGTTTCTGCACCTCACCGACACCAATGGCGACGGCAAGGCCGACACGCGGCGGGTCGTGCTCTCCGGCTTCGGCACGGAGGAC
>CAYSPN010000213.1:0-2024 GCA_964432895.1 uncultured Candidatus Kuenenia sp. | reverse complement strand
GGTGGTCGTCGAACGGCCGCTCATCGTATGGCCCGACATCGTGCCCCTCGACACGCTGCTGGATGCCGCGGAAACCAGGCCCACCGACGACACCTTCTCCGAGCAGCGGGTCGGGGATTCCGGTGACATGGCTGGAACCCGACCCTTTCGCAACGGCGACTCGCTGCGCCGCGTTCATTGGGCACAGACCGCACGCATGGGAGCGATGGTCGTCTGCGAGCGGGAGTCGCCCGTCCTTGCTGCGGTCCGCGTGGTGTTCGATTCCGATCCTGCGGTCCACGAGGGGGCCGGCGCATCGGGCACCCTCGAATGGTCGATTCGAATCGCGGCCAGCATTTGCGCCGCCTACCACCGGCACAATGCCCGCGTGGAATGCTGCTTTGGTCACGAGACGATCCTGGTCGCGGCAGGCCCCGAGGGATGGCGGCGTTTCCTTGACGAGCTGGCGCGATTTCAGCCGTGTCTCCACGTGGAAAAGGACTGCCAACACGAGCATGCCACGCACGTATGCCGGCGGATTCATCATCGCGACTGCGGTGTGTTTCAAATGACGGTCACGACGGATCGTGGCACGGTCAACCGGACCGAGCATCGGCACGTGCATGGGGATCAACTGTGGATCGTTCTTGGGTCGAAGCATCATGAAGGTCTTCAACCCGCGGCCCAGATTGCCCTGCCCGGAAGGGTGGTCAGGATGGCGTGGACACCCGACCCGCGGGTCGCGTTCCGCGAGGGATGGAGGAACATCTGCCGTGCAGGATGACAGGCCGACCCGCGTGCGATCCCGTCCAGCCACCGGGTGGTTGACGATGGTGCTTGCGCTGGTGGCGTGCGTGGCCGCGGAAGTGGCCGTTCATGGCATGGATCGGACGGTACACGCCGGCTTGTACGTCGCGATGGTGCTGGTCTTTGCATTGGTCACGCTCATCGCCGCCGAGTTGCTCCGCCGACGGTTTCCCCTGGTGGGAGCGACGGAGAAATCACGACTGTCGTGGACCGCCGGGATCGTGATCGTGGGCGTCGCTCTCGAGGCTCTCGTCAGGGAGTGCCTCAATCTACCGATGCTTCTCGATGTCCTGCTCATCGTCGTCTTTCGCGACATGGTGATCGCCCTGGCCATGCTCTCCCATCATGAAGACGCACAGCGGTCCTGCAATGCCTTCGCGACATTCCTTATCGTCTTCGCGTCGGCCAGCGTCCATGCCCTGTGGATCCAAGGGCTTGTGTTGGTCTTCTCGCTGATCGGTGTCTGGTGGCTGATGGGCACCCACTGGGAGTCGTTGCAGCACCGCCTCGAGGCCTCCTCCGATCAAGCTCTGCCCCGCAAGTGGCTGCTGGCCGTGCCGCTGGCCCTGCTCGGCATTCTCGTCTGCGTGCCGGTGGCAAGCCGCCAGATACACGCCCTGGAAGGCTTCATGCCGACATCCGGCGGTCAGCGAGATTCTTCGCCAATGGCCCGCAGCGGCATCGGCGACGGCGATGCCCTGGTGGCCGGACTCGACAACATCCGCAGCTTCGCCCCGATCGAGGATGCGCCGTTTGTGAGTTCCCACGAGCCGACGCTCTACGATCTCTATGACGACATGTACAACGAGCCGGTCGTGCAAAAAAAAATCCAGCGTGCGATCAGCCTGCCGCCCCAGACGACCGTGAGGCCGGAGGATCCCTCGATGGCGAAATCGAGCCGTTCGAGCCGCGAGTTTTCCACCGTGCGGAAGACGGGCAAGCCCACCGCGCAGCGGATACGCGACCTTGAGTCGCGGGCTTTGTTCTACGTGAAGGGTCGTGTGCCGCTGCATCTGAAGCTCGAGAGTTTCGACCTCTACGACGGCGTCGAGTGGCGGGCGGAGCTACCGCCGGAAGCCCCGCCACAGTTCCGGATCGAGATGGTCCACGGCCGCCCGTGGTTGCGGACCGGCATTACCAGCGGCTGCGACTTCTTCGCGGCGCCGGAATCGCACGCCATCAAGGTGGTGGACCTCGATACCGCCTGCATCCCCTCACCCAACGAACTGACCGGCGTG
>CAYSPN010000212.1:0-3743 GCA_964432895.1 uncultured Candidatus Kuenenia sp. | reverse complement strand
GACCGGCGAGTCGCTGCCGCAGCTGCGGCGGGTGTTCATGGCCGGAGCGCCGGTGTCGCAGGCGACACTCGAACTCGTGAAGGCCGCCTGCCCGCAGGCGGAGAGCTTCACGCCGTATGGGGCCACGGAGGC
This sequence comes from uncultured Candidatus Kuenenia sp., assembly GCA_964432895.1. GTDB lineage: Bacteria > Planctomycetota > Planctomycetia > Pirellulales > UBA1268 > CAMCQY01. Next base: position 3,611 of record CAYSPN010000212.1, on the reverse strand, counting down.
GCTCCCTGTAACGGTCGCGGCCGCCGCGGAACTGCGGCAGCATCCACCCGTGCTGGCAGTGAGCGGCGAACAGGGCACTCCCGTCGGCCGGGCCATTGACGGCGTGACGCTCCGTGTCGTCCGGCCCGTGGCCGGCCCGAACGACAGTCCGCTCGTCGACTGCCACGCCCGCGAAATCGGCGAGATCGTCGTCAGTGGCGACACCGTGAGCCGCGAGTATCTCTCGCGGCCTGAGGCGACCGCGGCCAGCAAGGTGAGCGAGGGAGGCCGCGTCTGGCACCGCATGGGCGACATGGGCTACCTCGACGCCGATGGCCAGCTCTACTTCTGCGGCCGGCGGGTGCATGTGGTGGCCACAGCCGACCGCACGTTTCACAGCGTGCCCGTGGAGAACGTCTTCAACCGCCATCCCCAGGTGAGCCGCACAGCCCTGATCGGCGTCGACGGCCAGCCAGCGCTCGTCGTCGAGCCGCGGTCGCGGTCGCTCACACCGGATGCCCGCCGCCGGCTCGCCACGGAACTCCGCGCGATCGGTGCCGCTGATCCAGTCACCGCGCCGATCCGGCGGTTTTATTTCCACCACTCGTTCCCGGTCGACGCCCGGCACAACGCCAAGATCTTCCGCGACCGGCTCGCCACCTGGGCTGCCACGCAGGAGGCCATCGAGGTCGATGGGCCGGGAACGCTTGCCGCGGGCCAGGCATGAAAGCGGTTGTCACCGGCGGGGGCGGTTTTGTCGGCGGTGCGATCTGCCGACGGCTGCATGCCCTCGGTCACGACGTCACAGCCCTTGGACGGCGGCCCAATCCGGAAATGGCTGCCGCGGGCATCCGCACCGTGAGCCATGATCTTGCCGCAGCCGATGCGGGATCCGCGCTCGCCGCCCTCTTTGCCGGAGTCGACTGCGTCTTCCATACGGCAGCCCACGTGAAGATGTGGGGGCCGCGGGAGGCGTTCGTGCGAGGCAATATCGACGCGACGGAGAATGTGATCGCCGCCTGCCGCGCGGCGGGCGGCGGCAAACTCGTCTTCACCAGTTCGCCGAGCGTCGTCGCCACGGATCACGATTTGCGGGGCATCGACGAATCGCAGCGCTATCCCTCGCACTATCGGGCTTTTTATCCGGAGACGAAGGCGGCCGCGGAGCGGGCGGTGCTCGCGGCCCATGGCGCCAACCTGCGAACGATCAGCCTGCGGCCGCACCTGATCTTCGGGCCGGGCGACACGAATCTCGTGCCGACGATTCTGAAGCGGGCCCGGGCTGGCAGGCTCGTGCAGGTGGGCGATGGCACAAACCTCGTCGACCTGACGTTCATCGACGACTGCGTGTCGGCCCATCTGCTGGCGGCCGCCGCGCTCGACGAGCGTCCGGCTGCCGGCGGGCGTGCGTTCTTCATCAGCCAGGGCGAGCCTGTTCCGCTCTGGGAATGGATTGGTCGGGTGCTGGCCCTCCATGATCTGCCGCCGGTGCGGCGGCGGATATCGACGACGACGGCCCTGACGCTGGCGAGCCTGGCCGAGGCCGTGTGGAAGACGTGCCGACTCACGTCGGATCCACCGCTCACGAAATTTCTCGCCGAGGAGATGGCCACCGACCACTATTTCGACATCGGCGCCGCGCGGCGCGACCTTGGCTACGCGCCGAGCTGCACCGTGTGGGAGGCGACCGAGCGATCCTTTTCGCCGCATTGATTGCATGTCGGCTTCCGAGCACTTTTGCTGTCCGACAGACACGAGGTACTATTTCAGTCGAGTGGCTTCACTGCCGGATAGCGAGCGCTTCAGGAGATCGTTTCATGGCATTTCGTATCGCGATCATCGGCGCGGGGTGGTATGGGTGTCATATCGGCCTTTCCCTGATGTCGCTCGGCATGGAAGTGCAGATTTTCGACAAGGCGCCTCGCCCCCTCCACCTCGCCTCAGGCAACAATCAGTTTCGCCTGCACCAGGGCTTCCACTACGCCCGGCATCATGCCACGCGAATTCAATCACGCGATGGATTCATCCGCTTCAACGAACGCTACCCCACGCTCGGCGCCGACGTCGCCGACAACATCTATGCCGTGCCCAACGAGACCAGTCTGGTTGACTTCGACACTTACAAGCTCATCATGGTGTCCTCGGGGCTGAACTTCATCGAGATGCCGCAGGGCAGCGAATTGCTGACCAACACCGAAGGCATGATCCGCACCCGCGAGCGGGTACTGCTGATCGACCGGGCCCGCCGCTACTTCAGCGAGCGACTGAAGGATGTCCTTCATCTTGATGCGAATGTCGATCGGATTGCTGACACCAGCGGTGGCGTGCTGGTGAACGGGCGTCGCTACGACTATGTAATCGACGCCACGTGGGGCCATTTCGGCAAACTACGAATCCCCGTGATCTACGAACCCACGCTGCTGCTCTACTACGAGACTAGTGAGAGGGTGCCGGCCATCACGCTTGTCGACGGCCCCCTGTGCTCGGTTTATCCCACCGAGGACCCCAACATCTACACGCTTTCCAGCGTGCCGCACACGCCGCTTGGACGGTTCGACGATCCCTCCGCCGCAGCGGCTTGCCGCGATAGCGTCACTGCCGAACTGGTTGCCGCGAAGCGCCACGCGATGGAGGCGCAGATCACCGCCAACATGCCGAGCTTCCGCGACCGCTTCCGCTTCATGGGCGTGCAGCTTTCGATCAAGACCAAGCCGATCGGCAGCTTCGACGACCGCAGTTGCTACGTTTATCGCGACGGCCGTAGCTTCGTCGTGATGTCTGGCAAGATCGACACGGTCTTCTTCGCGACTGAGAGGATTCTCTCGATGATCGAGGCGGAGCGGTCAGACATGCCCGCCTTCGAGGGAGGCGGCCTCAAGCAGGACATCATGCTGTCGGGATGGGTACGGCCCGCCGAAATGCCGGACCCTGGCGCCGGGCTGGAAGGCAGTGCATGAACGATGCGTTGATCGGCCACACCGGGTTCGTGGGCTCAACGATCGCCAGTGCCCGCGTCTTTCAGTCCTGCTTCAATTCGAAGAACATCGGCGAGATCGATGGCCGCAGCTTCGATAGCGTCGTCTGCGCTGGGGTCAGCGCCGTCAAATGGCTCGCCAACAAAGAACCCCAGGCCGACCTCATTGCGATACGAGGGCTCATGGACCACCTGGCAACCGTTCGTGCGGCTCACTTCACTCTGATTTCGACGATCGACGTGTACCGTGACCCGACGGGCGTGACCGAGGCCGACATTCCGCCCACTGACGGACTGCACCCCTACGGGCTGCACCGGCTGATCCTGGAGCGATTCGTCGCCGAACGCTTTCCCCACGCGACGATCATCCGCCTACCCGGCTTATTCGGCTTCGGACTGCGAAAGAACCTGATCTTCGATCTCCTGCGGAACAACCAGACCGACCGCATCAGTCCCACTGGCATGCTGCAGTGGTATCCGATGCGTCGCTTCCCCGCCGACCTTGCCCGCATTGCCGCCTCGAGCGTACCGCTGATCAACGTGGCGGTCGAGCCGTTATCGACCAGTTTGATCTGTGAACGATTTTTCCATGGAATTGCCATCGGTGGGCCTGATCTTCCGGCGCCTTGCTACGACATGCGCACCGACTACCCCGAGG
>CAYSPN010000211.1:0-2439 GCA_964432895.1 uncultured Candidatus Kuenenia sp. | reverse complement strand
CTCGTGCTGGCTCTGGAGCCGGTATGGAAGCCGCGGCCGGCCTCGCCGGCGAGCAACCCGATCGGCACCGTGGCGCTGGTGACGATGGCAGCCGTCGTGCTGTTCACGATGCTGGGCATCCGCGCCGCCGGCAGCGGTGCCCGCCAACGACAGCCACCACCTCCGGTCGATCTCGCCACCACCCTTTCGGACGTGGAGCTCTTCTCCCCGGACGAAGCCCTGCGAAGAATGGCGGCGGCGGAATCGGAACCACCGCCCGGCCGCAACCCTGCGAAAGAACCAACCCCATGAAGACCATGTCCGGAACGATCATGTCTGGTGACGAACGATGCCGTGGTCATGGTGGCTCGTGGGCATCCCTCCGCGGAGCCGCCGGCTGCCTGTGGGCTACAGCCTGCCTCGTGGCTCTGACAGCGCCGGCACGGCCGTCTCCCGCCGCCGGCCCGGCAATCCCGGTCACGGCAATTGCCACGGCAACAACCGTGCCGTTGGTCGACTATCTCGCAACCTGGAAGATCGATCGTGGCTCCCGCGCAGTGCTCGAGGAGCCCTCCGCCTGGAGCCCTGCGAAGCAGGCGATCGCGCTCAGGGTGCTCGCCCGCCTGTCGCGGCTGCCGGCGCCGCTCGCCGCCCAGTGGAACGCCGACGCCGTCGACCTTCGCTCCTTGGCTGCCACGCAGCGGGTGCAGGATCAGTTGGTGAAGGTCGATGGAAGGGCCACGTTCGTGGCAACGGTGCCACTGTCGGAGGAGGAGTCGGAGGTGGCCGGCAGGCGGCAGATGGAAATCGTCCGGATCGTGTCGGACGACGGTCTGGCGGTCGATGTCCTTGCCGACCACGTGCCGAAGGCTTGGCCACGTGCCGCAATCATCGACGAGCCCGCGGTCGTGTTTGGCCTGCCGCTGTCGGAGGGGCCGGGACCCTCGGAACCCGCGGGCGAAGGCCAGCCGGCGGCAGCCCCAGCGCTGCTGATGGCGGCCCCGAGCGTGGGATGGTTTCCGCCGACGCCGCTGGGGGCGCTCGGCATGGACTACGGCCTCTTCGATTCCGTTGTTGACGGACAGAAACTCGTCGCCGGTGATACCGAGGCGTTCTACGCGGTCGTTGCAGCCATGGGGCGGGCGACGGCGGCGGGCATCGCGTCAGCCGCCGGCCCGCCCGGCGATATCGTCCCGCTCATCAACCCGGGGAGCGGCTGGTTTGGGCAGCACCGCGGTGACCCCGTTACGGTGGCGGGCGTGGCCAGGCGGGCCACCCGTATCGAGATCGACGATCCGGTGCGGCAGCGGCAACTCGGCACCGACCACTACTGGGAGCTGTTCGTTTTCGTGCCCACGCCGCTGATCAAGGTCCACGGAAAACTTCAGGAGGATTATCCGGTCGTCTGCTGCGTGCGCACACTTCCCGAGGGCATGCCAACCGGCCAACAGATCGGCGAACGCGTGCAGGTGTCGGGCTTCGCATTCAAGCGATATGGCTATCCGCTGCCGGATGTGAAGATCTCGTCGTCGCAAGGGACAGAGGAACAGAAGGGGCAACGACAGGAGACGGCGCTGCTGATCGGCAAGGAGGCCACCTGGCTGCCGGCCCCGAACCCGACCAGAGAGGTCAACACCCTCGGCTGGGTCTTTCTGTCGATCGCTTCGGTGATCGGCCTGGCCCTGGCCCTGGCCGCCTGGTCATTCTCCCGCGACTCCCGCCGACGCGACCGCCAGGCCCGCAGGGAACTGCCCGACCGCATCGAACTGCCGTGATGGTCCTCGCAGTCCGTGGGGCTTTCCCGCGGTTTTCGGCCGGGACTTGCCGCCGCGGGAGGCGGCCGCGACAACACGTGTCTGCCGCCTCCCTTTCGTCCCAGGAATTCCGTCTCAGGAACCATTGCATCATGCGACGAGCAAAGATCTCCATCATTGGCGCCGGCAACGTCGGCGCGACCACGGCCCATTGGTGCGCGAATGCCGAACTCGGCGACGTTGTTCTGCTCGACATTCCAGCGACGGAAGGGATGCCTGCCGGCAAGGCGCTCGACCTCTTCCAGGCTTCTCCGATCGTGGGCTTCGACTCCCGGCTGACGGGCACGACCAACTGGGCCGACACGGCCGGCAGCGATGTGGTCGTCGTCACCGCCGGCATCGCCCGCAAGCCGGGCATGAGCCGCGATGACCTGCTCTCGACCAACGCGAAGATCGTGGGCGACGTCGCCGCCCAGATTCGCGAGTCGAGCCCGGAGGCGGTCGTCATCGTCGTCAGCAATCCGCTCGATGCCATGGTGCAACGGACGTTCCAGGTGACCGGCTTTCCGCCGTCCCGCGTGATCGGGCAGGCGGGGATTCTCGACACAGCCCGCTACCGCGCCTTCCTGGCGATGGAGCTGAATGTGAGCGTGGAGGACATCTCCGCCATGCTGCTGGGTGGCCACGGCGACACCATGGTGCCGAT
>CAYSPN010000210.1:0-2368 GCA_964432895.1 uncultured Candidatus Kuenenia sp. | reverse complement strand
ACGACAAGGTGGAGCAGGATTCGTTTGTCTCCAAGGGCACGCCGCTGGTGACGATCGAGGATACGCGGGCTGCAGAGGTTCGCACGAGCCTCCAAATGGACGAGGTGGCGATGGTCTGGGGCAGCCGTCGGCGGGCCGACTCGCCCGCGCGGGTGGCCCACGACGAACTCGACATGCCGGCTTCGGTCGTGTTCACGGTCGGCGATGCGGCCTACGAATGGAAGGGCACGCTCTCCCGTCAGGAGGGGCGAGGCCTCGACGAGAGGACCCGCACGCTCCCGTGCCGTGTGCTCGTCACCCATCCGCAGGATGTCACGGCGCTCGATCGCTACGGCGCCGCCATGCCGCAGCTCCCGGCCGGGGCGCCGCAGTCGTTGCTGCGAGGGATGTTCGTGGAGGTCCGCGTGCGGGTCGATTCGCCCGGCGACCTCGTCTCGATCCCGGAGGACGCCCAGCGGCCCACCGGCCAGGTCTGGGTGATGCGGAACGGCAGGCTCGTCATTCTCAAGCCCCGGGCGGTACAGGTGTCCGGCGGCCGTGTGGTCTTCGATTCGGCGGCGTCCGGGCTCGTGGCGGGCGACCGGGTGGTGACCACGCAACTGTCTGCGCCGCGTGCCGGCATGGAACTCGTCGATTCCGGAGCCGCCACCGCGGCGCCGACCCGCACGGCGGACACGGCCGACACAACGGGAAAGACCGACGCACTGTGAGAGTATCTCGGAGTTCATCCCGATGAGAAGCATCGTCAGCTGGACCGTTCGCAACATGCCGGCGATGAACACGCTGGTCATCGCGATCCTGCTCGTTGGAGCGATGGCGTTCGTGTCGATGCGGCGGGAGGTGTTTCCAGAATTCGACCTGGAGATCGTGCTCGTAACGGTGCCTTATCCGGGGGCCACGCCCGAGGAGGTGGAGGAGGGCATCTGCCAGAAGGTCGAGGAGGCCTGTCGCAGCGTCACCGGGATCAAGAAGATCACGAGCGTCGCCCAGGAGGGTATGGGCTTTTGCGTCTTCGAACTACAAGACAACGTCAAGGACGTGCAGAAGACGCTCGGTGAAATCCGTTCAGAGGTGGAACGCATCCCGAGCATGCCCGAGCTCGCCGAGGATCCGAAGGTGGAGCAGGTGACGCTCCGCACGCCCGCGATCAAGGTGGGCGTGCTCGCGCCGCAGGATCGTACCGCCGACGCCGCGGCCGAGGGGGAACTCCGCGACGTGGCGGAACTCGTCCGTGACGACCTGCTCGCGTTACCGGCCGTGTCAGCTGCGAACCTGCTCGGTGCCAAGGACTACCAGATCGACATCGAGATCTCGGAGGCGACCCTCCGCAAATACGGCCTCTCGCTGCAGAAGGTGGCTGACATCGTCCGCCGGGAGAACCTCGAACTCCCCGGCGGCACGATTCGCAGCGAAGGCGGCGAGATCCTGCTCCGTGGTAAGAACAAGCGGTATGTCGGGGCCGAGATCGCGAAACTGCCGCTCGTCACGCTCCCGGACGGCCTCGTGCTCACCGTCGGCGACCTCGGTACGGTCCGTGACGAATTTGCCGACGTGGCCGCCACCAACCGGATCAACGGCCGGGCCGGCATGGTGGTATCGATCGACCGCAGCTCGGGCGAGGACCTGCTCGCGATGATTGCCGCGGTGAAGAAGTACATCGTCGATGCGAAGCTGCCCCCCGGCTACGACCTCACGCTCTGGGCCGACCAGTCGGTCGACGTCAGGGACCGTCTCGACATGCTGATCTCCAACGGCATGCAGGGGCTCGTGATCGTGTTCGTCATGCTCGCCCTCTTCCTCGATCTCAAGATTGCCTTCTGGGTGGCGATGGGCATTCCGTTTTCGATGCTCGGCACGGGGGCACTCATGTACGGAACCGACCAGACGCTCAACATGCTTTCGATGTTTGCGTTCCTGATGGCGATCGGCATCGTGGTGGATGACGCAATCGTGGTCAGTGACAACGTCGACCGGCACCGTCGGATGGGCAAGAGCCTGACGGCGGCGGCGATCGACGGCACCGTGGAAGTGATCCCCAGCGTGATTTCAAGCGTGCTCACGACGGTGATCACGTTCCTGCCCCTCTGCTTCGTGTCGGGGGTGATGGGGAAATTTATCGCCGTGATGCCGTTTGCATTTATCTCGACGCTGCTCGTGTCGCTGGCAGAATCGCTGCTCGTCCTGCCGGGCCATCTGGCGCACGAGAAGAACCTGGTGTTCACGATCTTCGGGATCGTGCTCTACCCGTTGCGGCTGCTGATGCCGGTGGTGACCTGGCTGCAGCAGAGCTGCGACCAGGGGCTGAAATGGTTTGTTAGGAACGTGTATGCACCGTTCCTGGACTTCGCGCTCGATAATCGTCTCTCGG
>CAYSPN010000209.1:0-4536 GCA_964432895.1 uncultured Candidatus Kuenenia sp. | reverse complement strand
GTTCGATCCCTGCCGGGGAGCCAACAACTGACTCCTCACCTGTCCTCAGCGGGTTGGCACGCACGACGCCGCCCTACTTTTCCTGTGGCAAGCCTGACCAGATGAGTGTACGTGCGTACCCCCTTTGCTGGCATCGCACTGTCTTGCCTTGGAGGCTCTCATGGCCAGCGTCTCACTGCACGACCTCGGGATCAGTCGCCTCAGTATCGAGGATCGGATCCAAGTCGCTAAAGCAATCTGGGATAGCGTCATCAACGACTTGGAAGCCGCACTGATCCCCGATTGGCAGAGAGCGGAACTCGAGCGACGGCTCGCTGACAGCGTTGCGAATCCTGATGCCGTGCGGCCCTGGGGCGATGTCGACGTCGAGGCCCTCACCCGAATAAAGCGTTGAGCGATAATCTGGGGTAAAATCTGAAGGTCGGCACCGTTGACGAAAGAATTACGCGCTCGCATATCCAAGCCGAGTGAGCTTCCCAACCAATCCTCGACGAACAGAAAGCAATCCATGACCGTCGACATCCCCGCCGATCTTGAACCATTCATCCAGCGATTGATCGCTGAGCGTCGTTTTCTCACGGAGAGTGATGTCCTGTCCGAAGGACTACGTCTCCTGCAGGCTCAGGACTCGTTGCGGGGCGCCGTGCGCCAAGGATTCGTTCAACTCGATGAGGGCAGCGTTGTGCCTGCCGAAATGGTCTTCGCCAAGGCCGAGGAACGCATCGCGGCGGTCGAGCGGGCCCAACGGGCATGAGCGAGGCGACGTTTTCCCAGGACGCCGAAGCAGACCTCCTCGATATCGCGGAGTTCATTGCACGCGACAACCCAATAGCTGCCCGCGAGTGGTTGGACGCGGTTCGGCAACGGTGCCACCTTCTCTCTCAGCACCCGCTGATGGGCTAATCGCGACCCGGTTTCGGGGTCGCCGGATGTCGCAGTATCTCAGTCGGGCTCTATGTGATCTTTTTTCGGCCGTCGGCATCGGGTGTCGAAATTGCCCGAATCCTTCACGGGAGTCGAGATCTCGGCCGGTAAAAAGCCCATACAAAACCTGCGTCTGCTTTTCGCCTTCTTCGGCTACCCTCCTCCCAAGTTTACAATGGGTTCCCGCACACAGTCCTCACCGCGATTCTCGACCCGTTGGGCGAATGCATGATGCCCGATGTTGCGCGAAGGGTGATCCAACTCCGAGCCTCCGCAGAGGCGAACATCCGCATGCATCTCCTCGCTGGCAAGTCAGCTCAGGGCACACTTTCGGAGGAGGAACGCGAGGAATACGAGTCGTGCGTCCACGGCATAGACGACGAGGTGATTCTGGCAGCGTTAACTCGCGGAAAGCTCGGGACGCACTGTGGCATTGGGACCCGGAACCAAGCGAGTTATCCGTTCGAAGATTTCGGCAATTCCCGCCTGCTCGTGGCAAAGAAAACAGCGGTGTCTTCATGGCCCACACTGGCGGCGGACGCACGCACGAACCTGGCCGCCCGCGTGGCGTGGCGCGGGTTGGCTCTCGAGGAGATAGGCGTTGGGATCGACCAGATGCGGCGCTCGCTGCTTCGGGAACGACACATTCCCCTAGATTCCCAGCCTGTGAACAATGTGGTCGCCGCCATCGCGTGCTACTAATGCAACCAGTACTTCATCAACTCTCCCATGATAGATAGCATATAGTGCAGCCTGCGCTCTCCGACAGCCTTGGTCGGCCACACTTGCCGGCGTAGCGTTACGCTTCAGTATTTCAGCTTGTCGAAGCGGCCCAGCCTGGTAGCTGCTAAGCGATTGCCCTTGTTCCTTGGCACTGAGGATGCAGGGAGTACAGACGAGGCAATGTTCCTCCACACCCTCTTTACGACCGCCCTCCTTCAGCGGATTTAAGACTGCAACTTTATAAAAGCAGCATTTCTCACAATAGTTGAAGCCACACACTCGACAGTGATGTCTGCTCGAACTTCCAACCTTATAAAAAGCAAACATGGACGCTAATCCAGTTTTACATCCGCTACACGTGTCTGCGTCTGGTTGCCACACGCTCGCGGCACTGGGGGACGGGTAGAACGCGTTTTGTGAGGGACTCGACTGAAATCGCAAGTGTTGTATTTGTTTTCTTGGCAAGCGATAGGCTGCCTGCAAGAGTGCTGGCACGCCGGCCAGGAAGATAGAGGTGGCTTTCATTATCAACTGTCCTTCGACGCGTTCAATAAGCCACTCAATCGAATGGTCGCATTGCGTCTTGCCATCCTCGCCCTTGGGGCTCGAGCACTCGTATTGCTGATTTCGACTACTCGCGTCATCAACAATATCGTGGAGATTATTTTTGTTGATGTCCTCCCTGTAGTCGTAGGCAATGCTGGCCGCAGCAACCCACGGTGCTGCGGCACTTGACAGCCCGCCAAGTGAAACCACATTCCCCACGTGGGGCAAGGCCGCGCTCAGGCCGCCGTGAGCTGCCACCGCTCGAATAGCGTTCAGGGCTGCTCCTGGAGCGGACTCAATCCCTGTCCTAGCGAGACTTTCAATGACCTGCAGTTTGCTGAGAGATATTTTGCCGCCCTGATTTTCATGAACGGAATTCATGGTCAATCGAGTGGTCAGGCTTATCCATAGGCGTCGTCTCTGAAGACTATGGATGGGCCTAATCAAGCCTGTGTCAAGCGAGAGCCGTACTGCCCGGGCAGTTTCTGGTGTGCGTAGATCGGCGTCTGGCATGTTGCTTGGCCCTTAAGTAAAAAGCGATGGCGACAAATGCACTTGTGGCTAGGCGACGGTGGGGCTTGGTTTGGGGGTGACCGAAAGATAGCCCGGCCAATGACACTTCCGCAACCATTCCCGAGCTGATGACCGGCTCGTGAGCCGTGTGCCCCGTCTCCCGGTGCGGAACAGGCGGCAATCGGAACGCCTGCCTTCCCCTCTGGAGTGGCGTTTTTGTGGCGTCCGCGCAGAGTGTCTCCGAGTCCGGCCACCTGGCGGCTTCGTTGATGCCTGGCGTCCGGCAGCGGTCAGAGGCTGTGGATGTCGATCACCGGCAGGTCGTCGGGCGACGTCTGAATCGCGTCGCATTCGTCATGGTCCTGCATGAGTTCGCCCCAGTCGGTGGGTGGGCCGCGGGCAGGAGAGCCGGGTGGACGCTCGAGCGGTTCGCTGAGATGCGTAAGGATCTTCCGGATCGTCCCTGGCTTGGTGATGAACGCGATCAACCGGATGTCGCCGCCGCAGTTTGGGCACTCAAGCGGAAACTCCTCCCCCATCCGCGCCATCAGTTTTGCCCATGCAATCCGCGACGTATCGTGGGAGCGGGGCTTTGGGGTCGCGTTATTCGCGTCGCAGCAACCTCCCGTGGCGCACCCGTCGCTCGCATGCCCGCCCGTCGCGGTATCGCCATGCTTGCCGACATTCCCGACCGCGAGCGACGTGACGGCGGGCCTGAGCTTGTGATTGGGTGCAAACACCCCGTGATACAGATGCCGATGCTTGCGCGGCGGCGGCACGAGATCCGCAAGCCGGTCGAGAAACTCAAACGGCGAGAGCTCGACCATGCCGTTGGCCCCTGGCCGCGTGGACTTTCGCGCGCGGCCCGGTCCGAACCAGTTGGCGGCTTTATGCCTGGGCAGCACGTAGCGGACACGGGCGATGCGGCCGCTCGCGTCACGAGTAACAGAGAGCCGCTCGAGCGCGAAGGGCGGGCGCAATACCGCAGGAGACATTCTGGCCTGGGCATCGGCACTCGTATTGATGGTGACTGATGACGCTGGCTGGGAATCCGTTCGCAAATGAACTGTTTTTGGCGGTGCCCCGACGCCGCTGCAATAGGTCGTCTACAACCGCAAGCGAGAACGGCCGGTTCCGGTTCCGCAGATGAATCGACCTCCTCGTCGGCCATCCCGGTCTTTCGTTTCAGCGGGTTTCCGCCAAGGGCGACGGCCTGCCCTGAAATAGGGTCCGATTTAGGGAAGTGACTTTCCAACACCGATGTTTTTCTCGGGCGGAACTGCGATTCAATCACCCCTGCCGGGGATCACACTCTGCAAGGCCGACGCTTGCCGAAGAGCCATTGGTCGACGTATCCGCGAGCCAGTCGCCGACCTCGTTCAGCATCCAGATTTGGCGGCCCCGGAGATGGGTGCCACGACTGGCCGCACGCGGCCGGCGAACCACAGGCTCGTGAGCGTTACCGCGACGGCGAGGATGCCGACCGTTCCAAAATGAAGCAGCGGTTCGCCGCCCCCTCCCTCCACGATCAGCCCACCACATACGGTGCCGAGGCCGCTGGCGATGTGCTGCACCGAAGAATTGACCGACATGAAGCCACCGCGCCGTCGGGGCTCAATGCTGGCCGTGATCAGTGATACGGAGGACACCAGCCGCCCCGCGTTGCTCGCCATCATCAGCGCTGCCACGGGGGCCGCCACGGCAAGCCCCACGAACGGCAGGTGCGTGACCACGAGCGTCATTACGGCTGCCAGCAACACCACGCAACGAAACACGGGCAGGGCACCATAGCGATCGATGAGCCGGCCCACGAGCGGCGTGCTCACGAGC
>CAYSPN010000208.1:0-2583 GCA_964432895.1 uncultured Candidatus Kuenenia sp. | reverse complement strand
ACAACTCCACCAGCCGCACGATCGAGTCGAGGCTGCCCGCCACCTGCTGCAGGCTGCCGGAGACAGCCGCCACGTCGTGCGGCCCGACACGGAACAGCCCGTCGACCCGGTTGCCGAGCACGCCAGACACAAACGCCCTCGCCGGGTTGGGGCGGCGGAGGCCGGCGACCAGCGTCTCAGCCACCTGCGCCACGCCCCGCGTGTGCCTGAAGTAATCACGCATGAACCGCTCCACGCCGAGCAGGCCGTCCCGCGACTCGATGCCGCGGGCCTCGGCGACGCGGAGCTGCTGATCCCGCGTGAGATCGTCGGCTGCCTTGCCGGCCGAGAGATGCAGGTCGTTTCGCAGACGCGTCAGGAATTCGGCCGCATCGCGAAGCGTGTCGGCATCGGCCCGCGACAGGCCGCCCGCGAGCACCAGCGTGTCGAACGTCGATTCGCCATAGAGGATCCGCCCCAGCCACCGCACCAGTTGGATGTCGCGAAGGCCACCCGGCGACCGCTTCACGTTCGGCTCCAACAGCGCGACGGTTTCGCCAAATTTGACCGCTTCCTCGCGACGGGCTTCGACGAGGGCCCGGGCCTGCCGCGACTGCCCACGCTGCACGAGACCTCGCAGCCTGGTTTCGAGCCGTGCGACCAGATCGGGATTTCCCGCCAGCGGCCGGCAGTCGAGGAGCGAGCTGAGGATCGTCGGATCGGCACCGGCCAGGCGACACGCTTCGTCCACAGTCCGCACGCTCTGCCCCACGTCGGCGCCGGCATCGAACAGATCCTGCAGCAGCCGCTTGGCGACAGCGGCGACCGAGCCAGCGGCCCGACGGTCGTGGAGCAGCATGAGATCGATGTCGGAAAACGGCGCCATCTCGCGGCGACCGTAGCCGCCATGGGCAACGATCGCTGCATGACGGCGGAGCGTGGAGGCGTCCGCCGCGGGCAGATCGTCCAGCACGGCATCCCACAGCCCGATCACGATCTGATCGCAGAGGTCGGAGGCGAGGCCGCAGGTCTGAACGCCCGGAGCGCCGGCGGCATGCTGAGCGGCCACTCGCTGCCGGAGCGACGCCAGTTTTGCCGCGGCCCGCGTGACGGCGGGGCGGAAGGTGGTCGCAGGGAGCGGAGAGAAACCGTCGGTCATGTCGCCGGATGCCACGGATCGTCAGCTACTCCATCCCGACGATTCGCCTCCCGAGCGAGGACGAAGAGCAGATCGCCGAGCCGGTTCAGATATTCGATCGCGTTGGCTGGAATCGTCGTTTCCAGCCGGCTGGCCAGCGTCACCACGCGGCGTTCGGCCCGTCGGCAGACCGTGCGGGCGACGTGCAGGGCGGCTGCCAGCGGGGTTCCTGTCGGGAGGATGAAGCACTTGAGCGGCTCGATCATCGTCTCGTGGCGATCGATCTCCGCCTCAAGATACTCGACGTGCCCCGTCGTGATCCGCTCCTCGACGGCCCCCGGCGTCGCCAGTTGGGCACCGAGATCGAAAAGCTCACACTGCACCCGCCGCAGGAAATCGTCGAACGGGCCGGCGGCCGGCAGCGTGCGCACCAGTCCCAGGTGGCTGTTGAGTTCGTCCACCGTCCCGAAGGCCTCGATCCTCGCGTGGTCCTTCGACACGCGCGGACCGCCGAAGAGCCCCGTCTCTCCGGCATCGCCGGTCTTCGTATAAATTTTCATGTTCTGAACGTCTCCTTCGGGTGTCTTCGCGAATCCTCACTGCCGATCAGCCAGTGGCCAGATATCGCATATACTGGGCGTCATGAGCAAAACCTTCAATCCACTCTTTTTTCGTTTCGCAGCCGGCGTCGTGGCGGCATTGATTTACGGGTCGACATGCCAGCTGGCGGTGAAGACCTTGGCCGCCGAACCAACAGCTGCGGCGTCCGTCGGCAACAGCCTGTCACCCCGCGAACGGCAGTTCCTCACGCCGCCTGTGCAGGTCACCATCGGCATGCCGAAGGCTGGCGAGGGGTATTTCTCGCCCGACGCGCGGCAGATCTGCTATCAGGCGGTGCCCGACGGCTATCCGTTCTATCAGATCTTCGTGCAGCCCTTCGACACAGCGGCACCGCGGCCCGCCACGCCGGTACGGATCAGCACCGGGCGGGGTCGGACAACCTGCAGCTGGTTCTCCCCCAATGGCACGCGGCTGTTGTTCGCGTCGAGTCACCTCGATCCGCAGCTCGATGCCACGGAGTCTGTGGCGCGGGCCCAGGCCGAGGAGGATCGGAAAACCGGCCGGCGACGGCGGTACCAGTGGGACTTCGATCCCCACACCGACATCTTCGTGACGAATCTCCAGCCGGCCGCCGGCGAGGCGACTGGGCTGGTGCAGCTCACGCACGAGCCAGGCTATGACGCCGAGTGCTCCTATTCTCCCGACGGGAGCAAGGTCCTGTTTGTCAGCGATCGGGACGGCGATCCCGACATCTACGTGATGGATGCCGATGGTCGCAACGTGCGTCAACTCACGAACGAGCCTGGGTACGACGGCGGCCCGTTCTTCTCCCCCGATGGCCGGTGGATCGCGTACCGCACCGACCGCCTGGAGAAAGACATGCTGCAGATTCATGTGATGAAAGC
>CAYSPN010000207.1:0-3204 GCA_964432895.1 uncultured Candidatus Kuenenia sp. | reverse complement strand
ATCGTGGCCGGCCGCCTCCAGAAGGAGCGATGGGAGGGCGTGACGCATCAGCGAATCTCTCCGAGCGCCGCGGCGAGCGTGCGGTCGTCCAGTCGCATATAGTGCCAACGGTTGTCGGCGGCCATAAACGACACCCCGTGTCCCTTGACCGTTCTGGCGATCACGGCTCGCGGCAGCGTCCGCCCGTCCTGTCCGTAGTGGAGCGCGGCCGACAGTGCAGGCATGTCGTGGCCGTCGCAATCCACGGCATCAAAACCGAAAGCAGCACACTTCGCCACCAGCGGCTCGAGGCGGAGCACGTCTTCCGTGGGCCCCATCGCCTGTAACCCGTTGGCATCGACAATCACCGTGAGATTGACCAGTCGATGGTGAGCGGCAAACAGCATCGCCTCCCAGATAGCTCCCTCATTCATCTCCCCGTCGCCTACGATGCACCATACGCGGCGCTGGCTCTGGCGACGCAGCAGGCCATAGGCCATGCCCACGGCCACCGGCAGTCCATGACCAAGCGATCCGCCAGTGACTTCACACCCTGGGACGTTCGCCTCGCTCACGCCACGCAAGCGGGTGCCATTGGCGAGGTAGGTACGGAGATCCTCATCCCCCACCCACCCGAGTTCCCGAAAGCAGGCGTAGAGCGTCATCACGCCGTGCCCCTTTGAGAGCAAGAGGAGATCTCGCTCCGGTGCCATGGGGTCGGACCGGTCATACCGCATCACCCCTCCGAACAGCGCTGCGCAGATCTCGACGAGCGACAGGGCGCAGCCAAGATGGGCCGATCGGCCGTGATAGGCCATAAGCAGAATGTGACGCCGGAGGTCGCGCGGGTCGAGGACGGCGGTGGTCATGCCTGGGCTCAGAGAGGGCGTCGAATGCCTCCGGCATTGCGGAGAGGCGCACAGTATAGTCTCGATCTGGTGGCGGTCGGCTCTCGAAACCGTCCGTCGCCGGCCGAAACTGTTCTCGGCGTTACGGCCATCCCGTAACGGCTTCAGCCGATGAGCGCCTTCATCTCGCGGACGGCCTGAGAGAAGCCGACGAGCACGGCTCGCGACACGATCGAATGGCCGATGTTGAGCTCGCCCATCCCCTCGAGGCGGGCCACCGGCACCACGTTGCGGTAGGTGAGGCCGTGGCCGGCGTTGAGCTGGAGCTTCGCCTGCCGGATCATCCCGCCGGCACGCGACAGCTCCACGAGCTGGGCGTGCCGGTCGGTGTCGGTGGTGGCGTTGGCGTAGCAGCCGGTGTGCAGCTCGACCGCTGCCACGCCGAGATCGACCGCGGCATCGATCTGCCGCGGGCAGGGGTCGAGGAACAGCGAGACGACGATCCCGGCCTCATGCAGCCGGCGGACCGCCTCCGCCGTCGCGGTCTGATGCGTGACGACGTCGAGGCCCCCCTCCGTGGTCACCTCCTCGCGCTTCTCCGGCACGAGCGTCACCTGGTCGGGTTTCACTCGGCAGGCGATCTCGATCATCGCCGGCGCGATCGCGGCCTCGAGGTTGAGCTTCACCTGCACGGTGGATCTCAGCACCTCGAGGTCGCGATCCTGGATGTGGCGACGGTCCTCACGGAGGTGGACGGTGATGGCGTCGGCCCCGCCGAGTTCGGCCAGCGCAGCAGCCCACACCGGGTCGGGCTCGACCGTGCGACGTGCCTGCCGGATCGTGGCTACGTGATCGATGTTGACGCCAAGCGTTGCCATCCAATCACTCTACCCACGAACGCAGAAGACTGATAGCTAAAGTCCCTTTTTCAGGAGGATGACGCTGTTGCCGCGGGGCGTCCGCACCTGCAGCACCACACCCTCCACTGGAGACTCCCGCTCGATCGCCTCCGCGAAGTCGGCGATCGTCTTCACGGGCGTCTTGCCGACCTTGCGGATCAGCACGCCCGGGCCGATGCCAGCTTCTGCCGCCACGCCGTCGTTGTCGACGCGATCGACGACGACGCCGTCGAAACCCTCGTAGGCGTTCTCGGGAAGCGATGCCTTGTCGCGGACCTCGATGCCGAACGCCTCCGAGTAGAAGGTCTCCTCATCCTCGGCGGAGAGCTTTCGGCTGCCGGAGCCGTCGCGCTTCGCGATCTTGTCGGGCAGTGGCTTGACCGAGATGGAAAGCGACATCGGCTTGCCATCACGCAGCACCGTGATGGTGTGCGGCTTGCCGATGGCCGACTTCTCCACCACTTCCTGGAGCGAACGGGGACCGTCCACCGACTGGTTGTCGAAGGCCGTGATCACGTCGAGCTCCTGGACGCCCGCGTCTGCGGCGGGCGTGCCGTCCATGACCTCGGTGACGAGCACGCCCTTACGGCTCTTCACCCCGAGCTTCGAGGCCATCTCGTTGCTCAAGGGTCCGATCGACACGCCGAGGTAGCCCCGCTCGACCGAGCCCTTCGCGATGAGCTGGCCGCTCACCCACTTGGCGAGGTTGATCGGGATGGCGAAGCCGACGCCCTGATAGGCGCCGGTGTTGGAGGCGATGGCGGTGTTGATGCCGATCACCTCGCCGGCGAGATTGACGAGAGGCCCGCCCGAGTTGCCCGGGTTGATGGCGGCGTCGGTCTGGAGAAACTTCGCCCGGCGGATGCTGCCCAGCTCGCGACCCTTGCCGCTGATGATGCCGGCGCTGACGGTCGTCTCCAGTTCGAACGGATTGCCGATCGCGATCACCCAGTCGCCGATGTCGAGCTTGTCGGAATCACCCAGCTTCGACACCGGGAGGTCGTGGGCGTTTTCCAGTTTCACGACGGCGAGGTCGCTGTCGGGGTCGGTCTTGATCTCGGCAGCCTTGAACTCGCGGCCGTCGGGGAGTTCGACCGTCACCGTGTCGGCCCCGGCGACCACGTGGTTGTTCGTGAGCACGAGACCGTCTTTGTCGACGATCACGCCCGAGCCGACGCCCGATCGCGGTTGTGTCTGGCCGCCCTCGGGCTGGTTGAAATCGAAGCCCTCGGGCACCCCATCCTTGAAGAAGTCTTCGAACGGCGTGCCCTTGAAGGGGTTGTCGCCGCCGCGGTCAGGACCCTGTCGTTGTCCCTGCCGTTGTCCGCGGCCAGACGCGACCTTCTTGGCCTTCGTCTCGCTGCGGACCACCACCACGCTCGGGATAGCCTGTTCCGCGGCGTGGCGGAACGCCTTGGAGAGCGAGTTGGCATGCATGAGGGCCTCGGCCGTCGCGGCCGTCTCATCGGCGCGGGCGT
>CAYSPN010000206.1:0-6446 GCA_964432895.1 uncultured Candidatus Kuenenia sp. | reverse complement strand
GGGCCTCAACGCACACCACACACACGCGACACCGACCGGACCAACCGGAGGACCGCGATGGCTCAACGAAGGAGCCCTCGACATGTCCTCCGCAGCACTCTCCTATAGCTCCGGCCAGACTCGCCGACTCTCGACCAAGCGCCGCGCAGGCACCTCCTCCTCGGCCTCGTCGCTCGCCGCCGATGCCGCCATCCGGGACTTCAAGGACGACCGTCGCCGTCGCAACCGTGGCGAAAACGAGCAGGGCGGGGAATCGGCTGTCGGCCGTGGCGTTGACGAATTCGCGTCGAACGTTTCGGCCACGGTCGAATCGCTCGGCATGCCGCGATGGATCGCGCAAGCCCTCGTGCTAGCAGGCGTCGGCATCGTGCTCGCGGCTGCCGTTGTCAACACGCTGCCGATGCTGGCCAGGCACGTCGTCTCTGGCACCGCCACGTTCAACGGCAAGCCGCTCGGCCGCGTCACCCTGAACTTCCAACGCATCGCAGGCTCTGGCGCACCAGAGACACGAGCCGTCATCGCGGCAGCGGATGGTTCGTTCACGATCGCCACCGATGAGGGTCTTCCCTCCGGCCTCTATGCGGTCTCAGTCCGCCCGGGCGACTCCGGCCAGCCCATCCCAAAGAACTACCTCTCTCCGGAAACGAGCCCGCTGCGATTCGAGATCCGCGAAGACCTAACCGGCATGCAGATCTCCGTCCGCGATGGCAAGCAGCCTATCCGCAGGAACCGCAGATGACCCCCCGTCCGACCGTCCCCGAATCCTCGCTCACGTTGATCGAGGTCTGATCCGTTCGATTCGTTTCATTCCCTCCCCAAGGAGATCTCCCATGTCGATTCTCACACCAGCCCGGCTCCGCCGGGGTTGTACCCTGGTCGAACTGTTAGTCGTGATCGCCATCATCGGCACGCTCGTCGGCCTCCTGCTGCCGGCCGTCCAATCAGCCCGTGAATCATCCCGCCGGAACAACTGCGCCAACAACATGAAGCAACTCGGCGTCGCCACCCAGTCCTACGCCGACGGCACTGGTGGCAATCTGCCCAACAGCATCCGTACGGGGCTGCGACTTTCGTGGCATACGCGGCTGCTGCCCTACATTGAGCAGGCGGCGCTCTTCGATCGGTATGACCCGTCGCAGGTTTGGTCGAAGAACACGGCCGGAACCGGCTTCACGATCCCAAACTACGTGCTCGCCGCGACCCGTATCAACTCATTCGAATGCCCGTCGGCCCCGAACCCCGACCAGCGGTTCGACTATGACCCGCAGTCGAGCAGCCAGCCCTATGCGGTGCCCGCCACCTACGCGAAGGCCACGACCGATGCCGCCGGCACGGCCTTCTCCAACGCCGGGAGTTCGCCTGGGTTCGCGGCGCCCTCGGACTACGGAGCGACGATCTACGTCGACAACGCTCTGGCCAACACGACGTCGCCGCTCGTGCCCAGTGACACCAAGGCCGACGTGGCCGCGGCGGCGGCGCCGGTTGCCGACAAGGGCAACACCTCGCCCAGTTCCGGCGACGGCCTGCTGCCGAAGGACTACGGCGACGGCTACAAGCCGAAGTTAAGTGACGCGACCGACGGCCTGTCGACGACGATCCTCGCCGCCGAAAGCGCTGGCCGTCCCTTTCTCTACCGAAAGCGAAGCCGTGCCGACGATGCGACCAATAAGTTCCCGACGCTGCGAGTCAACGCTGGCGGCTGGGTGCGGCCGGCATCGGACATCTCGATCGACGGTTCCAACGCCACCGGCACTGCATTCCGCTCGAGCCCGACGGCCGTGGTCAATGCCACCAATGGCGAGAGCATCCTCACTGCCGCGTTTGGCTCGGGCTACTATGGCTCCGATGGCGGGAGTGAGGTTTACGCTTTTCATCCGGGCGGCGCCCAAGTTGTGTTTGGCGACGGCAGCGTGAAGCTCATCGCCAGCGACGTTACGATCCGCGTCTTCTCGGCGCTCGTGACACGGGCCGGCAACGAGCACCTCGGCGACAAGTTGAAGTATTGATCCGAGTGTGTGCTCGCAAGCACAACGCGGCTGCACTCCCCGCCGCCCTCACCCAGCGGCGCAGCCACGATAGAAAGCCCCGGCCAGGATGGCCGGGGCTTTCTTTTTTTCATACTCGAGCGGGCGGATTGGGCAGCCGTGGAATGACGCAGCCCCCGGCTTACGCCGGGGGCTTGTATGGGAAACCCGATCGCCCGGGCACCGCCGGCCCCTGGTTTTCCCGTATACTGATGGACCGACCCGTTCCCGCAGATGCACCGCATCCGGGCCCTCGTTCCCGAGGTCGGGCAGGACCGCCGGTATGAGCGACATCCTCTTCCACTACTACCGCGTCAATCCCACGACCTGGTTCTACCTGTCGTCGCTCCTGTCGATCGCGGTGTTTTTCAAATTCAACCGCGTCTGGAGCATGCGGAATCTCGACCTCGTCGGGCTGATTCTCCTGGCCCCCGGACTGCTTGCGGTTGAATATGGCGGCTACAAGGCGAGCGCCGCCGCCCAGCAGCTTGGCTACATCTGGATCTTTGCCGTGTCGGGCATCTTTCTCGTGCGGATGCTCTTCGATTCCCTGATGGTCCGCCGGCCACTGCTCGACCCGAACCTCACGGTGGGCGGACTCGTGTTCCTGGGAATCTCCCTGCTCGTCTTCCTGCTGGCCAATGTGATCACCACGCGGCCACAACGCGACGACCTCGCCGGTGCCGCTGCGGCGGCCAGACTCAATGCCCGCGAGGCGGAGGTCGATGCCGATCAGCTCTCCCGGCTTGGCCCCGGCTATCCGCTGCTGTTCCTCTTGCCCCAGATCTCGACGCAGCGGCTCTTCTCGGCCGATCCAGACGCCGCCGATGCCGGCGAGAGCCGTGAGGTCAACAGCCGCGTCGTCTACGAGACCACGGCCCGCGTGATGGCCATCCTGTCTCAGCTGGCGATCGTGGCAGGCATGGTGCTCATCGGCTGGCGACACTTCGACGCCGTCCGTCTGGGGATCGCCGCGGCCGTGCTCTATCTGCTGCTCCCCTATACGGCGATCATGACCGGCCGGGTGGACCACGCGCTTCCCGGCGCCCTGATCGTGTGGGCCATCGCCGCCTACCGCCGGCCGTTCATCTCGGGCGCACTCATCGGCCTGGCAACCGGCACGATCTACTACCCCGTTTTCCTGCTGCCACTCTGGTGCGGCTTCTACTGGCAGCGAGGCATCCGCCGGTTTGCGCTCGGAATCGGCGCGGCGATCCTGGCGCTCGTCTTCGGCCTCTGGTTCACATCGCCTGATTCCACCATCTTCATGGGACAGCTGCGACAGATGTTCGGCTGGATCTTCCCCAACGAGGTGTCGCTGGAAGGATTCTGGGCGCTCCCTTTCAACGACGCCGTCTTCCGGCTGCCGGTGCTGGCCGCATTCGTCGCCATGATCTCCACGCTCGCCATCTGGCCGGCCCCCAAGAACCTCGGCACGCTGATGAGCTGCACCGCGGCCGTGCTGCTGGGCAGCCAGTTCTGGAAAGCGCACAACGGCGGCCTGTTCATGGCCTGGTTTCTGCCGGTGCTGTTGCTCGTGATCTTCCGCCCGAACCTCGAAAACCGCGTGGCCACGCTCGTGCTCGACGCGGAGTGGTTCCCGAAGCGACGCCGCTCCTCGCCGCCGCTGGTGACCGACCGCGCGGCGTGACAATTCACCCGCGTCTGTCACCCGCGTCTGGGGTCGAAGTCGGGGGGCGACTGGCGATTGGCCAGCCACGCCCGCCACGCGTTGGTATTCCAGTCGAAGTTCTCGCCCGTGATCTTCACGAGCGCCTCGAGCACCCGCTGGTTCTGCACGCGGGTCTTCTGCCGCTTCGGCCCTCCCCCCATCGAGAGCCCGCCGCCGGAGGGCGTGAACGTGGCGGTCGTCGAGCCCTCAGCCGCTCCCCCTCCGACCACCGCCATGTGTTCCGTCTCGAGGACATCGATCAGTGGTCCGACGGCCGATGCCGAGCCGAGCCGGCCGAGGGCCTCGGCGGCGCGGTTGATCCGGGCGTTGTCGGCACCGCCAAGCGCCCCCGCGATCGCCTGGGCGGCCATCCCGGGGCTCGTGTCCACCAGCCGCTCGGCGGCGAGGATTCTCGTCTCCGGGTCGGTGTGGTCGACGGCTACGGAGACCAGCGCCGTCATGGCCTCAGGACCCCGAATGTGCGACAGCGCCTCGACGTAGTCGGCACGCACGCGGGGCATCCGTTCCTTGCCGAGCGCCGCTGCCAGCGCCGGCACGGCGAACGGGTCGGCGATCTCGCGGATCTCCTCCGTGGCAGCCTCGGCCTGCCGGGGATCGTCGAGCCGCTTCCGCAGCCGTTCGAGCCTGATCGTCCATTCCTTCTGCGCGAGGTTCACGCGGTCGGCCCGCTCGATCAGTTCGATCTCCTGCACGGTCCGCCACATGCCCCGGTACCGCACGAAGCCACGGGCCGTCATCAGCTCCTGCGGGCTCGGCGGTCGCTCGGTCGTGGTCTCGACCCCGGCGACCGAGACAGGCTCCTCCCCTCTGACGGCACCCTGCAACGACGCCGTCATGATCAGCACAGCGGCAACGATCCGGGGACGAACTCGCATGGCATGCCCTGCTCAAGGATGGGTCTCAGGAAAGTCTATCGGCAGGGCAGGTCGCGAGAAAAAAGCTGACGGCCACCATGGCGTTCGGCACGGGATGAGCGGGCCCCCCGTATTCCCTTGCTTGCGCTGCGGGCTTGGATGGATATGCGGGCTTGGATGCAGAGGGCTCCCATGCAAGCCCGCATCACAGCCTGCCGGCGGCGTTCTGGATCGCCCCGAGATAGGACGAAAAAATGCGAAACACGATCACGACAATCAGGCCTGCCACGGCAGCCCAGACGAGAAAACCGGCCCCTTTGGCAGCGGCCTCGAAGCCCTCCCGAGCCTCCTCGTCAAGCTGGCCCGCCAGCCGGTCGAGCACCTCGGATGTGTTGCCGGTGGCCTCGCCCACGGCGATCACTTCGAGCACTCGCAGGGGAAACCGCCGCGTCTGGTCGAGCGCCAGCGCCAGCGTCGCCCCCGTCCGCAGCCGTTCCTCGACTGCAGCCGTGTCAACCGCAAGCCCCGGCGCCACGCTCGAAGCCAGATTGAGCAGCCGGCCGACGTCGAGGCCAACGCCGCTTGCCAGCGAGGCCGCGCGACACCAGGTGGCCGCTTCGGCGGCGCGGGACGCCGCTCCTATCACGGGGATGCGATCGACGACCAGCCGCACGATGCCATGCCGCCGCCAATTGGCCACCGCCTGACCGAAGAGCAGCCTGCCGACAAGAGCCACGCAGGCGACAGACACAAGGTAGACGATCAGGCCGCGCGTGCCGCGGAGTCCGATCCGCAGAATGTCGTGCGACATCATGCCTGCCATGAAGATGAGAAACCCGACGACCACGATCGCCACACCTAGTTGGAACGCCGGGCCCGCCAGACTGCGTCGCAACTCCCGCGTTGTACGGATGCCGCGCTCGAGCACGCTCGCGAGTTCGCGGAGCGTCTCCGCCTCGTGGCCGGTGCGATCGCCCACGGCCACCATGCCGCGGACGAGCGGCGAAAACGTGTCGCCGGCGGCGGCGAGCGACTCGGCCAACGGATTCCCCTCCGCGAGCGCCTTCGCCACCTGCTCCATCCGCGGCCGCCACGCGGCGGGAATGCGGGCCGTCTCCATCTGCCACGCCCGCCGCATGTCGATCCCTGCCCCGAGCGCGACGGCCAGACGGCCGAGCATGGCGGCCACCATCGCCCGCGGCATCTCACGGCGTGTGAACATGGGAGCGAGTGTAGCTGGCTGGCTTCACGAAAAACACGACATAAAAGCACGCCGGAATTCGCTGCCCCATCCAAGCCCGCTCTCCATCCAAGCCCGCAGCGCAAGCAAGGGAATGCGGGTGGCCTTACGAGCTGGATCGCGGATTCCCTCGCTCGCGCGTCGGGCTTGCATGGGAATGGGGACGTCCATCTAAGCCCGCTCTCCATCCAAGCCCGCAGCGCAAGCAAGGGAATGCGGGTGGCCTTGCGAGTTGGATCGCGGATTCCTCGCGCTCGCGCTTCGGGCCTGTATGGAAACGGGGCTCGCGGCCGCGGATCCCGCCGCCCGCTTCGGCAGCCCCGCTTCCGGCCGCTACGGGACGTGGTGGCTGGCCCCGTCTCCCGCATCTGCTAAAAAGTCGTTCAGCGTCCGCCGAGCCTCCGTTCCCGCCGCCCCCACGCCCCATGAAAGCTCCGAAAGCACACTGGCCGACTGTTGCGATCGTGGGCGTGGGCATGATCGGCGGCTCGATCGGGCTGGCCCTCAAGTCGCGAAAACTCGTCGGTCGCGTGATCGGCGTGGGCCGATCGGCCGCGTCGCTGGCCGAGGCGAAACGGCTCCACGCGATCGACGAAGCCGCCACCGACATTGCCGCGGCCGTCGCTGAGGCCGAT
>CAYSPN010000205.1:0-5199 GCA_964432895.1 uncultured Candidatus Kuenenia sp. | reverse complement strand
GGGGCCTCGGATGAACGCGAGGGCCAGGTGCCCGTGGCGTTCTACGAACTCCGCCCAACCGCCGTCGATCCCGGCGCGGAGGCCTTGGCCGTCTGGGCCGCCGCCCGCCTGGAACCGCTTTCGGTGCCCGTCCGCTTTTTTCGCGTCGACCGCTGGCCACTCACAGCCCAGGGCAAACTCGACCGCGCTCGGCTGGTGTGGATGGCCGACTTCGGCGACGGCCGGGAACTCTGAGACCGGAGGTGCTGATTTTCCGCGTCCTGCGCGACGGTCACGCGCCTCAGTCAATCGGCAGAAAGACCCACAGCGACGGCCGCCCACAGTTGCAATGAACAGCCCGGCCCAAGAGACCGATGCCGGCAATGCTCATGAATACAGCGGAACGAGCGGCATCCCAGTAGCCCTTCACACCGGCGGCACGGGGACCGCGGAGCCGCGACTGGACGCTCGGCACAGGATGGAAGATCACCTCGATAAAAGGGCCTCTCTGCCGCTCACGATCTTGGAGGTCGTCGAGCATCTCGATCGTCCTGGCCATCGACTCGTAACTACAGCCAGCCGCCAACAGGTTCTGGTCCACCTCCGCCACACCGCGGCGGCTGGGAGTGGGAAGCGTGAGCAGGCCCAGAAACGACCATAGTGTGAAGACGAGGCTGTAGCTCACAATCCCCTCGGCCGTGGCCAGCCGGCGATCTCCAACGATTGCTGCCGCCAAGACGATGCCGAGGATCGTAAAGCCTATGGCCAACATCCGTCCCCTCCACCACTCCCCGGTCTGTACCGCCATCTGCCGCCGCCGCACCGCTACGGCGAAAGCCTCGGGATCGAGCGTCTCACGCCACCGCATCGGCAGCAGTTGCATGCGCGGATGCAGCACACCCACGACCGCGCCAGTGAAACCCTCATCGTCCGATTCGCCCATGAAGGTCGGCAGCATCGTCGAATGTGGCTCGTTGTCCCGGAACCGTTGGTCGTCAGCTCGGGGCAAACTTGGCGTGACTTCGAGCCGTGCCATCGCGGTAGCCAAAGCAATCCGTCCCCAGAGCGACGCGAGCATGATTGCTGAACCTGCAGTGATCACCCCCAGCACTCCTCCGGCTCTGCCCGCGATGAGCAGCACGAACGCCGATACGAACAGGAGCGTGGAGTGAACACTGACCCCCCGTGCGAGCCTTGCCAAGAAGAGCCGCATCGACGGATAACGCCGACCGTACCACTTCGGGAGCAAGTAGCCGCCGAAGAGATCGAAGGGAATGTGCAGGGCCGCGTATGCCAATACGAAGCCGGCCAGCCCCGCCACCTCTCCCCCGAGGTTTTCTGAAGAGGGCAGGAGTCGGTGTGGCAGTCCAATCGCGAGGCCCACGGTCGTCAGCACGACAATCGTGCCCACAGCGCTCATCCCCAGCCAGAGACGTGCGCGGCCGTAGCCGGGAGCGTGTTGCTGTGACGGAGGCTCGACGCTGCCAATCACGGTGGAGCAGTACATCGCCTCGGCAGTCTTCTGGATTCCGCGAAGCATGCCGCCGAAGACGAATTCGTGTAACGGTACGACGGAATACCAGTAGAGAATGCCCATCAGGCCACTGGGGCGAAAGCGGGCCGTCATGACCAGCCGGGTCAGGGGTGGCTTCGATTGGGTGTCGATCTCCTCGATCGCGAAGTCGAGTTGTGCCTCGCCCGGCAGTTTCATCTCTGCCCGGAGGGAAAGTGACTTGTCTCTATCGATGCCCACCACCCGCCAGAAGTCGAGTGCTTCACCAAACTCCACCATCTCCGGATGCCGCCGGCCCCGGCGCAGCCCTGGCCCGCCCACGAACTTGTCGAGCCAGCCGCGCACCTGCCAGAGCACATCACCGGCATACCAGCCATTCCCCCCTCCGATCCGGCAGACTGCCGCGTAGACACTCGCTGGATCCGCGGCGACGTCCACCACCCGCTTGTCGGTGAAGACGGTGCCACCTGCCCAAATGGGGTCTCCCGGCACGGGCCCCGCCACGCTCCAGTGGGTCTCCACCGCGTGCCGGTCGATCTTCACCTTCGCGCGGTGGATTGCCTCGCGAACGCCTAGAGCATGGTGCGGCATCAGTCGCTGGGTGGTGTCATCGGTGACGACCACGCGATTCTTCAGCCCCTCAGCCAGCGGCCGAGCGATCCGATAGGAGACCGGGGTGACCAAATTGATCCACAGTGAACTCAGCCGCGGCGTGAGTACGGGCACCGGCAGAATGATACGCCGACGGAGACCCAGTTCCTCGGCCATCACCTGCATCAGTTCAGAGTAGGGCATCACGTCGGGGCCGCCGATCTCCAGTGTCTTACCAGCGGTCTCGGGCACCTCGAGGCAGCAGACGAGCCAGTGCAATACGTCGGCGATCGCCACCGGCTGGCTCTCGGTTGTCACCCATTTGGGCGTCACCATGACTGGAAGACGCTCGACGAGATAGCGAAGAATCTCGTACGACGCCGAGCCGGAGCCGATGATCATCGCCGCCCGAAAGGTTGTCACCGGCACCCCGCAGGAGGCGAGTTCCTGCTCAACCTGCCGCCGCGAACGGAGGTGCTCGCTGAGGTCCGGCCCCATCTCCCCGAGGCCACCGAGATAGATGATCCGCGACAGACCGGCATCGCGCGCGGCCCGGGCGAAGCCGGCGGCGAGTGACCTGTCGTGATCCGCATAGGCGCCCCCTGTAGCCGCCATCGAGTGCACGAGGTAATAGGCCGCCCGGCAGCCCCGCAGGGCCGTGGTGACCGCCGCAGAGTCGACGATGTCAACGGCGATCACCTCGACGTGCGGGTGGTGCCGCCACGGTCGGGCGTCGAGCTTCCTAGGCTCCCGCACGAGACAGCGAACGCGGTATCCCGCCTCGAGAAGAGCGGGCACAAGGCGACCGCCGACATAGCCGGTCGCCCCCGTCACGCCGACCGTGTCTTTGGAAACGACCGCCGGACTGATTGCATCGCTCATGAATGTGATTAGCAGAAGGGTACGGGAACGGGGCGAATGCGGCGCGGGACCACGCGGTGCATCATAGGAGGCAGCCGCCTGCGCGACGCCGCCACGACGGCCGTCATGCTCAAATGGGCGGGTCAGAGGGTGGTGGTGGCGGTGTCATCCTCCTTTGCGTTTGGAAACCGCAGCAAGTCGGGCGTCGCGGAGACGTGAGACTCGGGCTTTCTGGCCAGCCTGGACTGGTGCCGAGGTCGGAAAAGCCGTAATTGGGCTGTGATCACGTGGCCTCGGATTTTTTTTGCGTGTCGTGTCTAGAATCGTTCGTGCCTCAACCTTCCCGGAGTAACCCCATGCCCAACGACCACACCAATACGTGGCCAGACCTCCTGATCGGCCTCTACGACAATCTCACAGGTCGCCGTGCCGAGATCACGTATGAGTTCGACAACATGCACATCAAGATTCCCAGCGGCACCGGCCCCTCCGCCGAGCATGCCGAGTGGGTTCTGCACGGGACGATGAAGATCCGCACGCGGGACACGGGTACGTCCCCAAACTGATCTTGGCCGGGCGACTCACAGGAACTGTCGATGGTTGCCCGGTCGTGATCAGTGCTGATGGAGACGGGGTGATACTTCACGTCTCCACCTTGTATTCGGGGTGGAGACTGCGGAAATACAGCAGTGCCGTCTTACCCGTGGTTCAATGGTTGAATGCGTCGCAGATACCGCTGATGATTCGGGTAGCAGGTGCCGTCTCGGTTCCTTTGCTGCCGAAATCGGGATGGCTCGTCCGTTTTTTCGCTCCGTCGCTGGCCACCAGATGACGTTTTGCTGGCATGGAACGCTTGAGCCAGAAGGTCGTGCCGGGTTCGTCGCGATTGCGGGCCATGACGGGCTGAGCGTCAGAACCGCCAGCCGACGCCGGTATCGACGAAGTAGCCCGCCGCATCGCGGGTGAGCCCCCAGCCCATTCGGCAGCCGATTTCGAACGTCGGCGTCAGCATAAAGTGGGTACCGGGGCCGGCGAACGGCTGCACCGTGTCGTCGGCGAGGCCCTGCGTCCAGCTCCCGAACCACTCAGCGTGAACCTCGAGTCGTTCAGTCACAGGGATCCGCAACACAGTCGACGGCATCCAGCGATCGAACCAGCCCTCCTCGCTTTCGGCGCGGGCGTAGCGCATTGCCGTATCGAGCCGCCACTCCGCGGGCAACTCCCATCCGAACGCGTAGGTGGCTGACGGTTCGGTCCCCCAGATATCGCCGGCGACGGGCGTGAAGGCCTCCACGATGACCGCGCTGCGCGGCAGCCAGCCCGTCTGATCGGTCACTCGAACCTTGACGCCGTAGAGCAGATTCGCTTCCTCGCCGCCGGAATCACCCCGCGGTGGTTCGCCGACTTCAACCGCCGCAACGACGCTCCCCCCCGAGTTCTGCTCGTAGTTGAAGCCAAGCCGCCATTCGAGCCGTTCGAAGGCGCCGATCCTCACGAGCAGCTCCGGGAAGCTGTTCGTGGCCGGCAGGCCACGGTTGTCGATCCACACATATGACGCCTCGGTGAGCACGGTGCCGGCCTTCGCAGTCGTGGTCGCGGGCGTGAACGCATCGCGATCGGTGTCGAGTTCCTGAAACTCCGCGGCGTCGACCGGCGCGAGGCATGCGATCCACGCAAGTGCGATGACCGCAGCAAGCCATCGGGACGTTAATGTGTTCTTCGCCCCGCCATTCATAGTACTCATGGTTTCGACACGAGCTCGCCGCCGCATGCAGCCTGACAGGCAGACACCACTAGAAAAGTCATCGGGGCCGAATGACTGGTGAAGCTGGAGAAAGCCGCGAAAGGGGTTAACTTGGGAGGACGGATCGACTGCCCGGCTCATGCTGGTGCTGAACGCGGCGATCCCCGCCCAGACCATGACCGTGGGCGGGCTGGCAGTTTCAGCGGCTTTTCTCAGCGCAAAAGTCTTGGGGTAACACGCATCCGCAGAAGTTCTGCGGAAAGTGTCTCCTGTGAAATGACGCATGCCTGCCGAAGCCGCGCACTTCACGTGTGTGGAACGCAGCCTGTGCGCAGCGTTCATTCGTCGAACGGGCTGGCCGGCGGAACTGCTGGCCTTCCGGTTTGTCCGCGGCGACCGCGGCGCGTAGGGTTTTCTCAACAGGAATCTGTGTTTTCGGCATCGGAACGCCCCTCGAGTGCTAACGGAGGTGTTCTCATGCTTGGATGGTCCATTCTGTTCCTTGTCGTGG
>CAYSPN010000204.1:0-2105 GCA_964432895.1 uncultured Candidatus Kuenenia sp. | reverse complement strand
GTGCTGGACACGGCGGGCCTGCCCCGTCATGGCAAGGCGCAGCTCTACGACGGCCGTACCGGCGAAAAGATGGAGCAGGAGACAACTGTCGGCTACATCTACATGCTCAAACTCCACCACCTCGTCGACGACAAGGTGCATGCCCGATCGACCGGCCCCTACTCGCTCATCACGCAGCAGCCCCTGGGCGGCAAGGCCCGGTTCGGCGGTCAGCGCTTTGGCGAGATGGAAGTCTGGGCCTTGGAGGCTTATGGCGCCGCCTACATCCTTCAGGAACTTCTCACCGTCAAGAGCGACGACGTCGAGGGTCGCACCAAGATCTACGAGAGCATGGTGAAGGGTGAGAACACGCTCGAGGCCGGCACGCCCGCCAGCTTCGACGTGCTGACCAACGAGATCCGTGGCCTGGCTCTCAACATGCAACTCGAAAAACGGCGGGTGTAATCCATCGATGGCACAGCCCCGCTCGGGGCGGCAGAAGTCTCGTCGCGGAGGCCGCAGCGGCCTAACGCTCCTCGAGCTTCAGCCGACCCCGGGCACGCCCGGTTTCTGATTCCTTCCAACGACAAACGAACAGACTGCGTTTTCCCAAGAGGAGCATCCACGTGAGCATCGGCGAATCCACCTACGATCGCGTCAATGACTATTCGGCCGTCAAGATCAGTCTGGCACGGCCGCACGATATTCGCAGTTGGTCGTTCGGCGAGGTGAAAAAGCCCGAGACCATCAACTACCGCACCTACCGTCCCGAAAAGGACGGCCTGATGTGCGAGAAGATTTTCGGACCCGAAAAGGACTGGGAATGCTCCTGCGGCAAGTATCGCGGAATGAAATACAAGGGCATGATCTGCGATCGATGCGGCGTGAAGGTGACGCACAGCCGCGTCCGCCGGAAGCGGATGGGCCACATCGAACTGGCCGCCCCGGTGGTCCACATCTGGTTCTTCAAGGCGATGCCCAGTCGCTTGGGCGCGTTGCTCGACATGAAGACCTCGAGCCTGGAGAAGGTGATCTACTTCCAGGATTATGTCGTGCTCGACCCCAAGGACACGCCGCTGAAGAAGCAGCAACTGCTGACCGAAGAGGAGTTCCGCGAGGCCCGCAATACCTACGGTGAGACCGGCTTCGAGGCTGAGATGGGTGCTGAGGCGGTCCGCAAACTGCTGCTCTCGCTTGACCTCGTGACGCTTTCGAAGGATCTCCGGGTCGAACTCGCCACGACCAACAGCAAGCAGAAGAAGAAGGATCTCGTCAACCGTTTGAAGATCGTCGAAGCGATCCGCGACAGCGAGAACAAGCCCGAGTGGATCGTGCTCGACGTGATCCCGGTCATTCCGCCTGATCTGCGGCCGCTCGTGATGCTCGACTCGGGCAATTTCGCCACGAGCGATCTCAACGACCTCTACCGTCGCATCATCAATCGCAACAACCGCCTCAAGAAACTGGTCGATCTTAATGCGCCCGAGGTGATCATCCGCAACGAGAAGCGGATGCTGCAGCAGTCGGTCGATGCGCTCTTTGACAACAACCGCTGCAAGCGTCCCGTGCTGGCGTCGAGCAACCGCCCGCTGAAGAGCCTCACCGACATGATCAAGGGCAAGCAGGGCCGGTTTCGCGAGAACCTGCTTGGCAAGCGTGTCGACTACTCGGCTCGTAGCGTGATCGTGGTGGGGCCCAACCTCCGCCTCCACCAGTGCGGCCTCCCAAAAAAGATCGCGCTGGAACTCTACCAGCCGTTCATCATCCGGCGGCTCAAGGAACTCGGGCACGCCGACACGATCAAGAGCGCCAAGAAGATGCTCGAGCGCAAGGATGCCGAGGTGTGGGACATCCTGGAAGAGGTGATCCGCAACCATCCGGTGCTACTCAATCGCGCCCCCACCCTGCACCGCATGGGTATTCAGGCCTTCGAGCCGATGCTCGTCGAGGGCAACGCGATCAAGCTGCATCCACTGGTCTGCAAAGGCTTCAACGCCGACTTCGACGGCGACCAGATGGCCGTGCATCTGCCGCTCTCCATCGAGGCTCAGGTCGAGGCCCACACCCTGATGCTGTCCACCAACAACATCTTCAGCCCTGCCAACGGCGCGCCGATCATCAGCCCC
>CAYSPN010000203.1:0-5168 GCA_964432895.1 uncultured Candidatus Kuenenia sp. | reverse complement strand
CTGGCTGGGCATCTTCGGGGAGACGAGCGTGGCGATGGCGTCGGGATGGATGACGCTCCGCGGCGTGCGGCGGCGGCGGGGCTTCGACAAGGGCTTCGTCGTCTCCGACCACGCCGACTTCCCGGGCCTGCTCACCGCCATCGCGGCCTCGCGGGCCCGCCGCGTGCTCGTCACCCACGGCTTCACCGACACGCTCGCGCGGCTGCTGCAGGAACGCGGCGTCGATGCCTCCGTGCTGCCCACGCGGTTCACCGGCGAGACGGCTCCCGATGCGGCGGCGGCCGATGGTGACGATGGCGGCGACGGCGATCAGGACGATACACGCCAGCCCCCGAAGCCGGACGCGTTGCCGGAGGAACAGGATTGAAACGGTTCACCGATCTTTACTGGCGGCTCGACGCCACGACGAGCACGAACGAAAAGGTGGAAGCCCTGCGCGAGTATTTCGCAGCCGCCCCGCCCGAGGATGCGGCATGCGCGATCGAGGTGCTCTCCGGCGGCAGACAGCTGCGGGCCGTCTCGACGGCTCTGCTCCGCGAGTGGGCGGCGGAGGCCGCGGGCATTCCGCTCTGGCTCGTGGAGGAGTCGTATGCCCATGTCGGCGATCTGGCCGAGACACTGGCGCTCGTGCTGCCGCATCCTGGCGCCGACGCGGCCGCGGAGGGCGTCGGCATGGGGCTGGCCGAGTGCATGCGGACCACGATCGTGGAGCTGCGGACCGCGGACGACGAGCAGAAGCGTGCGACGGTGGAGCTTGTCTGGCAGCGGCTCGCCCCGCGGGAGCGGATCGTCTGGCACAAACTGCTCACGGGCGGCTGTCGCGTGGGCGTGTCGCGGACGCTCGTGGCCCGGGCGCTGGCGGAGGTGGCCGGCATCGATCCGGCGGTGATGGCCCACCGCCTGATGGGAGATGGGGTCACCGATGCCGACTCGTATCGGAGTCTTATGACGAGCGAGCCGACTGCGGCCGACGCCCGCCGGCCGTATCCTTTTTTTCTGGCGTCTGCAGTCGAGTGTGAGCCTGGCGACCTGGGCCCCGTCGCCGACTGGATCGCGGAATGGAAGTGGGACGGGATGCGGGCGCAGCTCGTCCGCCGCGGCGCCGACGCCACGCTCTGGAGCCGCGGCGAGGAACTCGCCAACGACGCGTTCCCGGAGATCATCGCGGCGGCCGCTGCGATCCCCGCCGGCACAGTGCTCGACGGGGAGCTGCTCGCCGTGCGCGGCAACTCGCTGCTCGGCTTCGCCGCGGTTTCGAAGCGGAGCGGCCGCCGGCGTGTGCCCAAGAAGCTGCTCGAGGATGTGCCCTGCGTGTTCGTGGCCTACGACCTGCTCGAAGTCGACGGGATCGACATCCGCGGCCTGCCCTTGGTGGAACGCCGCACGAGGCTCGAGTCGATCGTGCCCCTGCCCTTCACTCCCGACGCCGGGGCGGCTGCGGCCGATGGTGCCGCCGTCGTTGAGCCCGCCACCACCGTGACCCCGCGGCTGCTCCACTCGCCACGTGTCGTCGGCGATTCCTGGGGGTGCCTCGCCGCCGCGCGGAGCATGTCGCGTGACCGTGGCGTGGAAGGGCTCATGCTCAAGCGGCGGAGCAGTCCCTACGGCGTGGGCCGCGTCCGCGGCGACTGGTGGAAGTGGAAGATCGAACCGCTCGAGATCGATGCCGTGCTGCTCTATGCACAGGCCGGGCACGGCCGGCGGGCCGGCCTCCACAGCGACTACACCCTCGGTGTCTGGCACGACGGCCGGCTCGTGCCGGTAGCCAAGGCCTATTCAGGGCTGGCCGATGCGGAGATCGTGGAACTCGACCGCATCGTGCGGGCGACCACACTCGAACGGCACGGGCCGGTGCGGGTGGTGCAGCCGACGCAGGTCTTTCAGCTGGCGTTCGAAGGCATCTCCCGCTCGACGCGGCATAAGGCGGGCGTGGCGATGCGGTTTCCGCGGATCGTACGGTGGCGACGGGAGAAGACGCCCCCCGAGGCAGGCACGCTCGCCGACCTCGTCCGACTCATCGAAGGAGCACCAGGCGCCGCCGCACCGAATCCGGAGGCCGTGCCATGACGACGCGGCAGGCCCGCAGTGCTCGACCACAACGCAACGGCACCAGTACGCATGTTGCCAGCGGGCCGGCAGGGTGGTTCGCAGCCCGCGGCTGGAAGCCATTTCCATTTCAGCGCGAGGTCTGGCGGGAAATGGCACGGGGCACGAGCGGCCTCGTGCATGCGCCCACCGGCACCGGCAAGACGCTGGCCGCATGGCTAGGGGCGCTTGCCCGCGCTCGCTCGCTCGGTCCGTCTGACCGGTTGCGTGTCGTCTGGCTCACGCCACTGAAGGCGTTGGCCGCGGATACGGTGCGAGCCCTCGAAGCGCCGCTTGCCGATCTTTCCGGGGAATGGCTGCCGGGCCGCTGGGATGTGGGCCTCCGCACCGGTGATACGTCGGCCACCGACCGCCGCCGCCTGCGGGCCAGCCCGCCGGCGGCGCTCGTGACGACCCCAGAAACCCTCTCGATCATGCTCTCGCTCGAGGATGCGCACGAGGTCTTCGCGGGACTCGAGACGATCGTCGTCGACGAGTGGCACGAACTGCTCTCGACCAAGCGCGGCGTGCAGACGGAACTGGCCCTGGCCCGGCTACGGGCCCTCGCGCCCCATGTCATCACCTGGGGGCTCTCGGCCACGCTCGCGAACCTCGACGAGGCGGTGGCGGCGCTCGTCGGTCCGGCGCGGGCGGCCGCCGCGTGTCTCGTGCAGGCCCGCGTGCCCCGCCGGCTCGAGATCGAAACGCTCATCCCGAGACCGATGGAGCGTTTTCCCTGGGCTGGCCACATGGGCATGCGGCTCCTGCCGCAGGTGATCGAGCGGATCGAGGCCGCCGCCACGTCGCTGGTATTCACCAACACGCGGTCGCAGGCAGAACGCTGGTTCGAGGCAATCGGCACCGCGAGGCCCGACTGGAAGCCCGTCATCGCGTTGCACCACGGATCGGTCGATCGCGAACTGCGGTCGGCGGCTGAGGAGGGGCTGCGCCGTGGCCGGTTCAGGTGTGTCGTGGCGACGTCGAGCCTCGATCTCGGCGTCGACTTCGGCCCGGTCGAGCAGGTGTTTCAGATCGGCAGTCCGAAAGGAATCGCGCGGCTACTGCAGCGGGCCGGACGCAGCGGGCACGCGCCCGGCGCCACGGGCCGGCTGATCTGCGTGCCGACCCATGCGCTCGAGTTGATCGAATGCGCAGCTGCCCGAAAGTCGGTAGCCGTCGGGGTGGTCGAGGCCCGCCGTCCGCTCACCGGTGCCCTCGACTGCCTGGCGCAGCACCTCGTCACCGTCGCCTGCAGCGGTGGCTTCCGCGAGCACGAACTGCGGGCCGAGGTCGCCGGCACGCGGGCCTTTGCGGCGCTCGACGACGCCTCGTGGCGATGGGCGATCGACTTCGCAGCGAGGGGCGGGCCGGCGCTCGCCGCGTATCCGAATTACGCGAGGATCACGGAACGCTTCGGCCGCTGGTACATCGCGAGCAAGGCGATCGCCCGGCTCCACCGCATGTCGATCGGCACGATCGCCGGCGATGCCACCGTCGACGTGAAGTGGCTGCGGGGCGGGCGGCTCGGCACCGTCGAGGAGTCGTTCGTGTCGCGGCTCAACCCCGGAGATCGTTTCCTGTTCGCCGGCCGACCCCTCACGCTCTTCCAGTTCGACGGCCTGACCGCCTGGGTGAAGCGGGCCCGCGGAGCGTCGGCCCTGCAGGTGCCGCGGTGGAACGGCGGGCGAATGCCGCTCTCCACGCTGCTGTCGGCGGCGGTGTTGGAGCTCGTGCAGTCGGTGGCGGGCGGCGTGAAGACACCGCGAGCGACATCGACGCGGCGACTACTGCCGGAGGTGAAGGCCGTGCTGCCGCTTCTCCATACGCAGTCGCGGTGGAGTCGTCTGCCCGGCGACGCGTCCCTGCTCATCGAGCGGGTGCAGTCCCGCGACGGCCACCATGCGTTCCTGTTTCCCTTCGCGGGCCGACTCGTGCACGAAGGACTGGCGGCTCTCGTCGCCTGGCGGATCGCACAGCAGAAGCCGAGCACGTTCACGATGGCCGCCACCGACTGGGGCTTCGAACTGGCCGGCCGCGAACCGCTCTTCACGCACGAGCGCGAGTGGCGGCAGGTGCTCTCGCCGGCCAATCTGCTCGAGGATCTGCTGGCCTGTCTGAACGGCACGGAGATGGCACGGCGGCATTTTCGCGAGATCGCCCGCGTGGCTGGGCTCGTGGCGGGCGGGCGACGCACCAACCGGCAGACGCAATCCTCGTCCGGGCTGATCTTCGACGTGCTGATGGAGCACGATTCGGGAAGCATGCTGCTCTCGCAGACGCGCCGCGAGGTGCTCGAGCAGCAGTTCGAGTTTGGCCGCCTCCGCGAGGCGGTCGAGGCGATCGCCGACAAGGACATCCAGGTCGTCGACACGGCCCGGCTCTCGCCGCTGGCCTTTCCGATCTGGGCCGAGCAGGTACAGGCGAGGCTCACCACGCAGGGCTGGCTCGAACGCATCACGGCGATGGCCCACGAACTGGAGCAGGCCGCGGAGGCGACGCCGTCATGAGCGAGGTGCGGATCGAATGCGAAACGGGCGGTGCCTCAGCCGACGAGCCCGCCCCCGACATCCTCCTGCTGCCCGGCCGCGCAGCGCTCGTGCCCAGCTCCCGGACGCTGCTCGTGGCCGACCTGCACCTGGGCAAGGCGGCCACCTTTCGCCGGGCGGGCATCCCTGTGCCCGAGGGATCAGCGCAGCGCGACCTCGAACGGCTCGGACAGCTGGTGCGCGACCACGACGTGCGGCGGCTCGTCGTGCTGGGCGATCTCTTTCATGCCAAGGGCGGCTGCACGCCGCAGGTCTTCACGGAATTCGTCGCACTGCGGTCGCAGATTGCCGACACCGCGGTGGTGCTCGTGCTCGGCAACCACGACCGCGCGATCGGCCGCTTGCCTGCGTCGCTGGGGATCGATGCCTGCCTGCCCAGCCTCGACGAGCCGCCGCTTCACTTCGTGCACGAGCCCGCGACGGGGGTCACGGCCTCCGACCGCGACCTGTTCACAGTGGCAGGCCACCTCCACCCGACCGTCTCGATCCGCAGCCCCAGCGGCGACCGGTTCGCCGACCGCTGCTTCGTGGCGGAAC
>CAYSPN010000202.1:0-3698 GCA_964432895.1 uncultured Candidatus Kuenenia sp. | reverse complement strand
TATCCCACGGGGCACGCGGCGCGGCATAGTAGCCCTCGAAGCGGTCACGTGGCGGCAGGTGGGCATCGTGGGTCATGGTCGAAGTTTTCCGTCGAGGATGGTGGGGAAACACAGTGCGAAAACCAGACGGCCCACCGTTCGCTACTATAACGATTCGCCGGTCATGCTTTCCGACCACAGCCGCATTCTGCCCCCTGTCTGTCACCTGAAGGATGCTCTCCCATGCGTTCATGCTCATCAGCCCGGAGTCTGCACCGTCTCCGTGGCGTGCTGCTGCCGCTCCTGTTCTCGCTGGTTGTGGGCTCTCCGTCGGCAGGGGCTGTCGATGCCGGCCAAACCCCGCAGACTGCTCCCCGCCCCAACATCCTGTTCATTTTTTCTGACGACCACGCCACTTCCGCCATTTCTGCCTATGGCTCGAAGCTGATCGACACGCCCCACATCGACCGGCTTGCCCGCGAGGGCACGCTGTTTCGGAACTGTTTCTGCACCAACTCCATCTGCGGCCCCTCGCGGGCGGCGATCCTCACCGGCAAACACAGCCACATCAATGGCTTTCGCGACAACCACAGCACCTTCGACGGCGGGCAGGTGACGTTTCCCAAGCTTCTCCAGCAGGCTGGCTACCAGACGGCGATCGTCGGGAAGTGGCATCTGGTCAGCCAGCCGACCGGCTTCGATCACTGGGAGGTGCTGCCGGGCCAGGGTGCCTACTACAACCCGGTGATGCTGTCGGCACCGAAAACGCCCGAGGGTCCGCCCACGAAGCGGACGATGCCGGGTTACGTCACCGACATCGTCACCGATCTGGCGATCGACTGGCTCGACACCCAGCGTGACGGCTCCAAGCCGTTCATGCTCATGCTCCAGCACAAGGCGCCGCATCGCGAATGGGAGCCGGGGCCTGAGGAACTCGGCCTCTTCCGCGGCACAACTTTCCCCGAACCGGAAACGCTCTTCGACGACTATGCCGGCCGCGCGGGCGGCGCGGCCGACCAGGAGATGACGATCGCCCGGCACATGCTTCCCAAGGATCTCGCCCTGACGACACCGAAGAGCATGACGCCTGAGCAGAAGGCCCGCTGGGAGGCGGCCTACGCCGCCGAAAACGAGGCGTTCCGCGAGGCCAACCTGACGGGTGACGCGCTCACGCGATGGCACTACCAGCGGTATATCGCCAACTATCTTCGCTGCGTCGCCGGGGTCGATCGCACCATCGGCCGCGTGCTCGATTACCTGGACAAGACGGGACTGGCCCGGAATACGATCGTGGTCTACTCGAGCGACCAAGGGTTCTTCCTCGGCGAACACGGCTGGTACGACAAACGCTGGATGTACGAGGAATCGTTGCGGATGCCGCTGGTCGTCCGCTGGCCCGGGACTGCGGTTCCCGGCACGGTCGACGACCACCTCGTGCAAAACCTCGACTTCGCGCCGACTTTCCTCGCGGCCGCCGGCGCGGCTGCGGCCTCAGACATGCAGGGGAGGAGCCTCGTGCCGCTCCTGCGTGGCGACAGCCCGGCCGACTGGCGGCAGAGCGTCTACTACCACTACTACGAGTTCCCCGAACCGCACCGCGTGCCGAGCCACTACGGGGTTCGCACGCAGAGACACAAACTGATCTGGTACGACGACCGCCGCGAGTGGGAACTCTTCGACCTGGCGAAAGACCCTCGCGAACTCCGCAGCATCCATGCCGATCCCGCGGCCCGAAAGGTGTTCGCCGACCTCCGCACCGAACTCGCCCGCGTGCGGACGGAAGCCGGCGACGACACAGGCAAACCGCTTCCATCACCCTGAACATCCTGTCTGAGGAGCCGGGGTTCGGGGGCGTTCTCGCTAGGCCTTCGCGGTATCATCCCGGAGATAAAAGAGGTCGGCAGAGGGTGCCGAAAACGGCAACTCCACGCCACGGCCGCCCAGACGGCGGCTTTTGACCTTGCACCCCGGCCATGCCCTCACGACATTTTCACATTGCGACCGAGCAATTCAGCCCCCCGGACGATGCGCCGCATGAGCCTCGAGACAGTGCTCCATAACTGGCAGGCCGTGCTGACCGCCTGCGTGGTGTTCGCCACGCTGGCAGCCCTGCTGTTCAGCCAGCGTGGCCCCGACATGGCGATGATCGGCGGGGTCGTGGTGCTGTTGGCGGCCGGCGTGCTCACCCCCGACGAGGCCCTCAAGGGAATGAGCAACGAGGGCATGATCACCGTGGCGGCGCTCTTCGTGGTGGCTGCAGCCGTGGAACGGACAGGGGCGCTCGCGGCGCTCGTCGACCGGGCTCTTGGCCGGCCCGAGTCGCTGGCCTCGGCCCAGATGCGGACAATGGTCGGCCCCGCCGCCCTCTCAGCCTTCATGAATAACACCCCTGTGGTGGCCCTGATGGTGCCTGCCATTCGCGACTGGGCGAAGAAGCACCGGCTCAGCGTCTCGAAGCTGCTCATGCCAATGAACGCGGCCGTAGTGCTTGGTGGTCTGTGCACCCTGATCGGCACGAGTACCAACGTCGTCGTAAGCGGTTTGGTGGCGGCGAAGACTGGCCGGCCGCTCGGGATGTTCGAGATCACCTGGCTGGGCCTGCCGTTGTTGCTGGCGGGCTTTGCGTACCTCGTGTTCGCCAGCCAACACCTGCTCAAGGATCGGCGACCGGCGGTCAGCCCGAGCGACGACCCCAGGCAGTATTCGCTCGAGATGCTCGTCGAGCCGGGCAGTCCGCTGATCGGCCGCTCGATCGAGGAAGCGGGGCTCCGCGGTCTTGACGGCCTCTTTCTCATGGAGATCGACCGCAGCGGGCATGTGATGGCGGCCGTCGCCCCCACCGAGCGACTGGAGGCTGGCGATCGTCTCGTCTTCGTGGGCGTGGTCGATTCCGTCGTCGAATTGCAGAAGATCCGCGGTCTCCGCCCGGCCACCGATCAGGTCTTCATGCTCGACGATCCCCGCTCCGAACGAACCCTCATCGAAGCCGTGGTTTCCAACACCTGCCCGCTGATCGGCCGCACGATCCGCGAGGGCCGCTTTCGGTCGACCTACGACGCGGTGGTGATCGCCGTGGCCCGCAACGGCGAACGCCTGCAGATGAAACTCGGCGACATCACGCTCGAACCCGGCGACACGCTTCTCCTGGAAGCCAGCTCCGATTTCGCCGAACATCAGCGAAGCAATCGTGACTTCTACCTCGTGAGTGCGGTGAGCAACTTCACGCCGCCGCGACATGATCAGGCATGGATCGCCTGCACGGTGCTCGCGGCCATGGTGCTGGCGGCGACGCTCGAACTGGTGCCGATGGTGGCGGCGGCGCTCGTGGCGGCGGCCGTCGTGGTGGCCATGAAATGCATCTCTTCGGACGAGGCCCGGCAGTCGATCGAGTGGGAATCGCTGCTCCTGATCGCGGCGAGCTTCGGCCTGGCGCGGGCGATGGAAAAGACGGGCCTGGCGGAGGGGATCGCCCAGTCCACGATCGCAGCCGCGGGCGACCACCCGCATCTCGTGCTCGCGGCAATCTACCTCGTGACCATGCTGTTCACGGAGTTGATGAGCAACAATGCAGCCGCCGTGCTGACATTTCCCATCGCCTGGCAGACGGCCGCCGATCTGGGCGTGAATCCCCTGCCCTTCGTGATGGCCGTGACGGTGGCTGCCAGCTGCGGCTTCGCCACGCCGATGGGCTATCAGACGAACCTGATGATCTATGGCCC
>CAYSPN010000201.1:0-2418 GCA_964432895.1 uncultured Candidatus Kuenenia sp. | reverse complement strand
GCCTGCACCCAGAAGTCAGGCCCTGATTCCCTCGCTCGCGGCGTCGGGCTTGTATTGGAAAGGCCCCGTGGCGGTGATCGCTCCGGGATCACACCTCGTCGAGTACCGCCACCGTCTCGAAGGCCTTGCCTTCGAGCATCTCGAGCGACGCCCCGCCGCCGGTCGAGACATGGCTCACCCGGTCGGCGTAGCCCAATTGCTCGACCGCCGCGGCTGAGTCGCCGCCGCCGATGATCGTGATCGCGCCCGCCGCGGTCGCCGCCGCCACGGCATCGGCCACGGCTTTCGTGCCCGCATCGAATGGCGGCATCTCAAACACGCCCATCGGTCCGTTCCACACCACCGTGCCGGCCGAGCGGACGATCGCCGCGTACTGCTTCGCGGTCTCCGGGCCGATGTCGAGCCCCTCGAAGCCATCCGGGATCTCGCCGGCCTTCACGATCTTCTTGTTGGCAGCTGACGAAAAATCGTCGGCACAGTGTGTGTCGACCGGCAGCACGAGTTTGCCTGCGGCCTTCGCGATCAGTTCCTTTGCCAGGTCGACCTTGTCCTTCTCGACGAGCGACTTTCCGGTCTTGCCACCCTGGGCCAGCGAGAAGGTATAGGCCATCGCGCCGCCGATCAGCACGTGGTCGCAGATGGAGAGCAGGTTCGTGATCACGGCGATCTTGTCCGACACCTTCTTGCCGCCCAGGATCGCCACGAACGGCCGCTTCGGCGTGGCAATCGCGTCGGCGAGATACTGGATCTCCTTCTCCACGAGAAACCCGCTCACGGCCGCCTTGCCGAGGGCTTTCATCGCCACAGGCACCGCGTGCATGCTCGCCTCGGTGCGGTGGCAGGTGCCGAAGGCGTCGTTGACGTAGGCATCGGCCACGCTGGCGAGGCCGTCGACGTAGGCCGTGTCGTCCCCCTTCTTCTCCCCCTTGTTGAACCGCACGTTTTCGAGCACGAGCACGCCGCCGGCCGGCAGGGCCTTGGCCTTGGCATGCGAGTCGGGGCCGCCGGTATCGCTGGCGAGCGCCACAGGCTTGCCCAAGAGTTCGCCGAGCCGCTTGGCGACGGGGGCAAGAGAAAACTCCGCTTCAAATCCCTTGCCGGCAGGCCGGCCCAGGTGAGACATGAGGATCGCCCGGCCGCCGCGGTCGAGGATCGACTTGATCGTGGGCAGTGCCATGCGGATCCGCCGGTCGTCGGTGATCGCCCCGGCGTCGTCCTGCGGGACGTTGAAGTCGACGCGGACGAGGATGGTCTTGCCCTGGGGATCGAGGCTGGCGACGGATTTCTTGGCCATGGTGGGAATGCTCCTGATCGGGTGTGGCTGGGTCTGTCGGAGGTGTCGGGACTTTCAAGCGGCTGCCCGCTGCCAACAGGCTCGCGGAGCCGTATTCGACCCGCACCCGGCCGACCGT
Organism: uncultured Candidatus Kuenenia sp.; assembly: GCA_964432895.1. Lineage (GTDB taxonomy): Bacteria > Planctomycetota > Planctomycetia > Pirellulales > UBA1268 > CAMCQY01. The sequence goes on along the minus strand of CAYSPN010000201.1, from coordinate 1,006 downwards.
GCAACCGGTGGCGATGAACGGGGAGAGAATCAGCGGCTGGATTACGGAGCCGCTGTCCGATCCGTCGACACGCTCACGCTGAAGTCGTCGACCACGGCAAAGGCTTGCGTACCCTTGTGCGGCTCCGCATGGGTCTGCAGCTGCAGCCGCGGCCGCGGGGCGAGGTCAAACCGCCGCATAGTCGCGATCTCCTTGCCGTTGACCATCACCGTGCAGACGGTTCCGCCATGCACCGCGTGGCCTTGCGGCGTGTCGTCGATCGTGACCACCACCTGGAAGGGGCCGACTGCCGGCTCGCCCCGGGCGAACACATAGCCTTGAGCGGCCGGCTCGCCGTCAACACGGAAGCCGACCTGCCAGTCGGGTGAGATCAGCACAGCACACGACGCGCTCGCGTCAAACGCACGCGGCGGTTCACCGGTGCCGTTGTCCACCGCCAATGCCAGCCAACGCTCTGAGTCGGTGGTGCCCTCCTCCGGCAGCGTCACCTTGAAGGAGATCGTCGACCGCCGGCCGGAAAGCACCGACCAGTCGTGGTCGAGGACCGACCGCACGATCGCATGCGAGCGACCCGGTGGTGCTGCGATCGGAATCCAGAGCGCCCCCTCGCGGACATCGCTTCGATAGCCTTCGTCATGGTCGACGCACCTGACGGGCCCCGGCTCGCCATCGAAGTGATCTACGACGATCGGCTCGAGCGTCGGTACCGGCGTCGTTTCGGCCACCACGAGCCGTGAGCCAAACCCCTGCGTCATCCTCCGCGGCGCATCTCCACTGGTCAGACCATGGCCGCTGGCGACATCGACCTCGCCATCGATCACGAACACATCCGTCCGCCCGGTGGCGTCGACGCCCACGGTAAATTCCGTGCCCAGGTCGACGATCTCACCCGAGGGGGAGACGACGGTGAAGCCGTGCGCCGGCGACGGCACATAGGGCGTTATCCGGCCGCTCCGCAAGAAGACGCGGTCGGCCGAGAGGATCTCGATCTCCACGGGTGCATGGA
>CAYSPN010000200.1:0-3502 GCA_964432895.1 uncultured Candidatus Kuenenia sp. | reverse complement strand
GTGGCCGAGGGTGCGGGCGCCGAGATGCGGCGGACGCTGGGGCTGGCGGTCTTCAGCGGGATGCTTGGCGTGACACTCTTCGGGATTTTCCTGACACCGGTCTTCTTTGTCACGCTCCTGCGGCCGAAACGAGCTGCGTCCCCGTAGTGTTCCCTCGCCGCGGATGTCCCTCGCTGGCGCTTCGGGCTTGCATGGGATCCCCTCTTCATCCAAGCCCGCAGCGCAAGCAAGGGAATACGGACCGCCACAACATCCAGTGCCGAACACTCCTGTGTGCGTCCTCTGTTCGTGAGGGCTACCGGGGCTTGTGACCGCGGAGCCATTCGGGCCAGATGCACCAGGCGTCGAAGCCGGCCGGCGGCTGCTTGCCGATGTAGTCGTCGCACTCGCCTCCCACCACGCTGGGCAGCGGCTTGCAGCACTGGCCGCTCGCCGCCAGCTGGTCGAGCCGCAGTTGCCAGCCGCCGCCGAGCGCGCGATACAGCTCGATCATGCCTCGTGCCTCCGCGCCGATGTTCTCGTTGAGCCGGACCTGTTCCTCGACCAGGTTCTTTTGCACGACGAACACGCGGTTGAAGTCGACCGTGCCCTCTTTGTATTGGATCTGCACGAGCTCCAGCGATCGTGTCGCCGCTGCGACCGCCTCCCGCTGCTTCGCGGCCGCCTCGCGGGCCTTGATGAAGGTGATGATGCCATCCTCAGCCTCGCGGCCGGCACGCAACACCGTCTCCTGGTAGCGGGCAGCAAGCGATTGAAACTTCGCGTCCTGCTGGCGAATGTTGTTGAGCAGGCGACCGTAGTTGAGAATTTTCCAGTCGACGATCGGGGCGATCAGGCCAAACTGTGAGTCCGATTCGAAGAGCTGGCCGATCTCGTTGGCATAGACGCCGAGGTAGCCGTTGATCGAGAACGCGGGATAGAGGTCAGCCTCGGCGACGCCAATCTGGGCGGATTGCGCGGCGAGCTCACGCTCGGCGGCGCGGACGTCGGGCCGCCGTCGCAGCAGGTCGGCGGGGATGCCGGCCGCCAGCGCCGGCGGCGACACGGGAATGTCGGCTGCGCCGAGCCTCCCGACAAGGTCTTCGGGAGCAATGCCCAGGAGCGTACAGAGGGCGTTGGCGGCCGTCCTCGCCTGCTGTTCATAGCCTGGAATCGAAGCCTCGGTCTGGGCGAGGTTCAGCGTTGCCTGCGAGACGTCGAGTTCGCTCGTGGCGCCGCCCTGAAAACGGTTGGTTGCCAGTTCCAGCGACTGCCGTTGGATGGCCGCCAGCCGCCGCAGGTCGGCCACCTGCTTGGAGGCGATCCGGTAATCGACGTAGCGTTGGGCCACGTCGGCGATGAGTGTCACGAGCACTCCGTCGTACTCCTCGACGCTCGCCTGATACTTGCCCTCGGCCGCTTCGATGCTGCGCCGTAGCCTGCCCCAGACATCGAGCTCCCACGAGAGGTTGAAGCCCGTCTGCCAGATGCTGAAGCTGTTGTTGCCCAGAGCACTGAGCGCACCAACGTTCCGGCTGAGCACCCACCGATCGTAGGCGGCCACAGCCCCTTGCGCCTGCGGAAAGAATCCGCCCACCGCGATGTTGTAGGCCGCCCGCGACGCGAGCACGCGGAAGCCCGCCTCCCGCAGCGACAGGTTGCCCTCATAGGCCTGGAGCACCAGCCCGTTGAGCACCGGCTCGTTGAATTGCTCCCACCAGAGCGATTCGACATCCGACATCGAACGCACCTGAGCGTCGCCGGCGTCGATCCACTCGGTCTCCACGGGCGCCGGAGGCCGCATGTACGCGGGCCCGACCATCATGTTATTGCGCCAGTATTCGCCCCACGATGTACAGCCCGTCGTGGCCAGCGCGCACACCGCCACCAGCAGGCAGACCGCCTGGCGTTGCAACGAACGTGGCACAGCGTGACAGGGCACAGGCGGGGCGCCTGACGTGGAGAGGTGTCTGCTGCGTCGCCCGGGCGGACGTTCCGCCGGTCGGTCAGCATGGCTTCAATCGCGTTTCACCGCTGAAATCGTGTCATTTCCGCTGCTGCCGTGAGGCTATTTTTCAAGCTGGCGAGGCGGGGCAGAGGCTGGGGGTTTCGGGGGGAATGCCGACCGCGAAAGCTCTCCCGGCCTCCCAGCATGACATCACAGGAGGCGCGGTTCGCGGGGCGCTGGTACTTTGGTGGGTTCGCACAGGTTCTTCCTGGATCGAGGGAAACGTTGCCAAGCAAGGAGCGGAGATGAAGCGAGTCATGGGCCTCCCGTTGTCGGTCACGGTGATGATCACGGCGTTGGTCGCGTGCGAGGCTCTCTGCGCCGCCGAGGTCGACGGTCCTTCGGTGACAGAACTGACGATCGAGCAGGCGACCGAACTTGCCGGCAGGCATGGCGATCTGGATCTCGACCATATCCGCGTCTTGTCGCCGCAGGTCGCCGAACTCATCACACGTTCCAGCGGCACTCTGGAACTCAACGGCCTGACGTCGCTTTCTCCGGAGGCGGCCGCCGCGCTGTCGCAGCCGGACGCCTTTCTCGAACTCGATGGTCTCACCGAACTGCCACTCGATACCGCCCTCGCTCTCATCACACCCACCAGTCCGCGAGCCCTCTCGCTCCGAGGCATCACGGCCATCAACGACGAGGTGGCTGATCGCCTTTGCCAGCACGTCGGCTATCTGGGGCTGTCGGGTCTGGAACTGATCACCGACCGTCAGATCGAGCTACTCGCCGCGCACCGTGGATACCTCGAACTCTCAGGTCTCGAAAAGCTTTCCGAACGGGCCGCCAAGGCCCTCGGACAGCACAAGGGATTACTCGGGCTCAACGGCCTCAAGATGCTCCCGCCGGAGGTCGCCGTCGCTCTGGCCAAGCATGACCAATTCATGCGACTGGACGGCCTGCAGACGATCTCCGATGAGGTTGCCACGGCCCTGTCGCAGCATACGGCCCCCCTGGGGCTGCACGGGATCACCACGCTCTCCGATGCCGCGGCCGAGTCGCTCGCCCGACACGAAGGGACGCTCTATCTCATGGGTCTGGTAACGCTCTCAGACAAGGCCGCCACGTTGCTCCGGACCAACGCTGGGGCCCGCCTGCCGGCGCGGTTCCGTCCGCAGGCCGGGGCAAACCTCCAGGCAGCCGCTCCCGCCGACGCCGGTCCCGCCCCTCCCGCCGATCATCAATCGGAACGCACCAAGGAACTCATCGCCGCGGGCCGGCCGAGTGATGCCGGAAAGTTGGAGATCGAGAGTCGCTTCCATCTGGCCCGAGCGATGTGGAGCTACGACGGCCTCGAGACGCTCAATGAAGCGTGGGCTGAGGAGGCGATCGACGAGGCCGAGAGAGCCCGCCTGAATGCGGTGCGGGAGTTCACCCCGCCCTGGTGGCGGGAGATGGAATATCGCTATGGGATGCACCCGCCGGTGCCGGAAAGCCACCAGGATTTCAGGGTGGCGCTGGGTCTCATCCGCACGCAGGCCAACGTCGTCGGCGGCAGTGCTCCCGGGATCG